>JAHEXU010000241.1 GCA_023251975.1 bacterium
AGGATGAGGGACGGGCTCAAAGTCGGGATTCCGGCGAATTGCGCCGGGATTCGGGTGAATTTCCCTCGTCGGATCGGCCGTTCGGTGGATTCAGGTTCAGGCTGCAACGGAACCGAGCCGCCACTTACCAGCTCAAACTTCCGATCATCCACGCACGGCGCGCTCCAGCGGTCGGGTTCGGCGTGATTGAGTTCGACACCAACATCCTGCTGCACGCGCACCGAAGCGAGTGTCGGCAGCACGCGGCGACGCTTGCCGTCGTAGCTCCGCTAGCCGAAGCAAGCGCGATCTGGGGTGTCCCGGTATTCGTTGTCAGCGAGTCTCTTCGCGTCGCCACTCATCGTCGCGTCTTTGATCCGCCAAGCCCCCGCTGAGGCGCCATCGACCGCGCCGGGGCGGGGCGGTCGATCTGGCGGGCGGCGGGGCCGCCGCAGCCATCGGCGAGGAAGTTCTCGAGCAGCTTGATGCCGTCGGGGGTGAGGACCGACTCGGGGTGAAACTGGACCCCCTCGGCGGGCAGCTCGCGGTGGCGCACCCCCATCACGACGCCGCCGCCGTGAGCCGTCTCGACCAGACAGTCGGGCAGGGCGGACGGATCGGCGATCAGCGAGTGATAGCGGCCAGCGGTGAAGCCGTCGGGAAGCCCTCGGTAAATCGAACGACCGTCGTGGCTGATCTCGGTCTCCTTGCCGTGGATCGGCTCGCCGGTGACGACGCGTCCGCCAAACGCCGCGACCAGCGATTGGTGGCCGAGGCAAACCCCGAGCATCGGGACCCCGGCCTCGGGAAAGCGCCGCGCCACCTCGAGCGAGACCCCGGCCTCGTTGGGGCTGCAAGGCCCGGGCGAAATGACGACGCGATCGGGTTGGGTCGCAAGCAGCGCATCGACGCTCGCCTGGTCGTTTCGAACCACCTCAGGCTCGGCTCCAAGCTCGCCCAGATACTGGACGAGGTTGTAGGTAAAGGAGTCGTAGTTGTCGATCACCAAGACGCGCATCAGGGCCAATCGGGGTGCGCAGCGGCAAGCTCGACGGCACCGAAGATCGCCTTTGCCTTCTGAACCGACTCCCGATATTCGCGCTCGGGAACCGCATCGGCAACGGTGCCACCACCCGCCTGGACGTGAGCCTGGCCGTCCTTGACGACGACGGTGCGGATGTGGATCGCGACATCGAGATCGCCGTTGAATCCGACGTATCCGATCGCGCCGCCGTAGGAGCAGCGCTTTACCGTCTCGAGTTCGTCGATGATCTGCATTGCCCGAACCTTCGGGGCACCCGAGACGGTGCCGGCGGGCAGGGCCGAGCGCAACACGTCGAGCGCGGTCAGTTCGGGACGGAGTCGGCCAGCCACCTCGCTGACGATGTGGAGGACATGCGAGTAGGTCTCGACGACCATCATCTCGACGACCTTGACGGTTCCGTACTCGCAGACCCGTCCGAGGTCGTTGCGCCCGAGATCGACCAGCATCACGTGCTCGGCCCGCTCCTTCGGGTCGGCCAGCATCGCGGCGGCGGCACGACGGTCCTCCTCCTCGTCGGCACCCCGCGGATAGGTACCCGCGATCGGCCGTACCGAGACATCGCGGCCGCTCACCTTGACCAGCGGCTCCGGCGAGGCGCCGGCGATCTCGAAATCGCCAAAGTCAAGGAAATACATGTAGGGCGAGGGGTTGATCACCCGCAGGCCCCGGTAGATCGAGAAGGCCTCGACCGGGCAGGGAGCGCTGAAGCGCTGCGAGGGGACGACCTGGAAGGCATCGCCGGCCTTGACGTACTCGATGATCCGAGCGACGTTGGCCTCGAAGCCCTGTTTTGTCATGTTGGAGACAAACCGCGGCGGATCGACGACGCTGATCGCGTCCGGACGCGGGACATCTCGACGCAGCTCGGCGCGGACCTCGGCGAGGGCTCGGGCGGCGGCCGCCTCCTCACCACCCTCGTCGAGGTAGGCGTGCGCCAGGATCGAGATCTCACGGCGGTGGTGATCGAAGACGACGACGACCTCGGGGATCATCAGGGCGAGATCGGGTAGGCCGAGCGGATCGGGGTTCGGCTCGCCCAGCGGCTCGACGGTCCGGACCAGGTCGTAGGCAAACAAACCGACCGCGCCGCCGGGGAAGGCGGGCAGTTCGGACTCGGGTTCGATCCGAATCCTCGCCAGGCGCTCGGCGACAGCGGCGTAGGGGTCGGGCGCATCGACTCGCCGGTCGGGCTCGGCATCGAGGTCGCAGCGCCCCGGGCCCCACTCGACCAGCACCCCGTCACTCCAACGGATCGTTGCGTGGGGGCGGATCCCGATGAACGAGTAACGCCCCATCCGGCCGCCGTGCTCGGCCGATTCGAGCAAGAAGCACGGGCCCGAGCCGCGCAGCTTGAGGAACGCGGAGACCGGGGTCTCGCAATCGTCAACCCAGCGCTCGACGGATGTTGCGACGTTCGCGAACGACCCCGACTCGGGCATCCTCAGGCTCGCCGGGCGTTCAGGATCTCAAGTGCCATCGCCATCGAGACGCCGCGCGAGATCATCGCGACATGCATGTGGTAGAGCAGGTCGGCGGCCTCTTCGGCAATTCGCTCATCCGACTCCGAAGCGACCGCCCGGACCACCTCGTCAGCCTCCTCCTTGATCTTCTTGCCGGCCAGACGTGGGTCGTCGAACAACTTGACGGTGTAGGAGCGGCGGGGACGGCGGCGCATCCGCTCCAGCAGGGTGCGCTCAAGCTCGACCAGTGCCTCAAAGGTGGCAGGGGCGGGCTCGCCGTCCGACGGCGGCGCATCGCGATCACCGAGCGCGGTCCCCTCGAGGTCGCGATAAAAGCAGGAGCGCTGACCGGTATGACAGGCCGGTCCGGCTGGCACAACCAGGGCCACGATCGAATCACCGTCGCAGTCATAGCGGAGCTGGCGAACCCGCTGGACGTTGCCCGAACTCGCCCCCTTATGCCAAATCTCGCGACGCGAGCGACTCCAGAAGTGGACTTCGCGAGTCTCCAGCGTCAGCCGCAGCGCCCGCTCGTTCATGTAGGCCAAGGTCAGGACCTCGCCGCTTCGCCAGTCCTGCATCACGCACGGAACCAAGCCGTCGGGGTCGAAGTTGATCTGTTGAAACATCGTCATCGCAAAGGGCGCCTCGAAGGGGAAGTTTAGGCTCGACGATCGACGCGCTCGGTGCGTCGGGCATCGGAGTCGGAGTTTCGCCGAATTTGCGGCAATTCCCCCCACCTGGCCTTGCGCGAGGACCGCCGCGGGCGTATATTTTCGGGAGCGACACGGGAGAGACCAAGAAGCGGCGAAAGCTAAGTCGCGGACCGGTCCCAAAGTCAACTCGCCAAGCTTCGACCGCACGAAGGCTACGTGTGGAGCAGGCACAAGAGTTGACCCCGTGTCCTTTTTGTTGGCGATTTGCCGTCCGAAGCGGCTCGTAGGGTGAGGCTCGGTGGTCGGCGCTGCCCGTCGGCCCCGGGACCGCGACCCCCCTGCAATGGTCGCGAGCCAAGCGACCGGGGCGCCTTCCTCGGGAGCAGGCATCGACCCTCGCCCCCGGATCAAGCGGGTCGATTAGCCCGCCTCGCTCCCCGCCCGATCGCTCCCCGCCGCCCGCCCGACTCCCCCTAACCTCTGCGCGATGGCGATCGCAATTGCATCAGCGCTACGAATCGACGTAGTCGGCGAGATCCTGGTCGAAGATGTCTCGTTCAAACTCGAGCCGGGCGACCGGATGACCTTGTCGGGCCGAAACGGGGCT
>JAHEXU010000242.1:0-2241 GCA_023251975.1 bacterium
GCCCGGCTGCAGTGATCGAGCGCGCCTGCCCTGAGGCGCGGCGAACCCGGCAAAAAATTCGGGCCCCGGGGCCCCGGGGCCCGAAGGGCGATGCCCTTCGGGGACGTATCGGCGACCCGGCCGTGCGAGAATCGCCGGTACGGGGTGGTGCGATGACCGGTTGACCCCAAGCCGCTATGCGGTGGTGAACTGCACCTTCGATCGGCTCGATCGCCACTCGGCCAGGCTCCGCCGAACCGGGCGGGTGAATCCGCTCTCCGGGCCAAGTCGGGGGTCGACTGGTGAACACCCGGGGGGGTGCCCGGGGACTGGGCGCGAATTGGCTCCCGGCGCCGGGATGGGGACGGAATCGCCGGGTGGTTCGGTGTATCCAGTCTCAGTCGAGGTCGCGCATCAGCCCGGGGACCAGCCAAAAGCCGATCACGACACCGACAAAGGCGCCAGCCATCGCTCCGATCGCCGGCTTCTCGTAGAAGACTCCGACGCCGGTCCCGATCACGGTGAAGAATAAGATCGTCCCGATCATCGCCAGCCCGGCGGCGCGTTCTTGGGCGATCCGTTTGAGTTCCGGATCATGATGCTGCATCGCCGTAACAGTTTACCGGGGATGACCGAGCGGGACTGTTGCCGCAGCTCCCAATCCGATCGGGCGATCGGGGGCGAACCGGCTCAAGATCGCCGAATCTGGTGTAGCGTAGTGGCGCGGGTTCTGGAGAGGGACCGAGGAGAAAGCTTGTACGTTCCCGAGGAAGTTGGATGAGTAGCGGATCGGCGACAGCGCCGCGAGCCCCGCTGGCCCGGCTTCGTGGTACCGCGAAAGACTTCTTTACCCGCGAGGATGTCCCGCCTGGATCGTGGCTCCTCAACGCCGGTGGGTCGGCGGCGCTTGCCCTCAAGGTGGTCGGCCAGCTGATTTCCCCCGGCCTGTCGTGGCGGCGCGAGTTCGTCCGTCAATATGTATTCGCCTTCCGGGTGACGCTGCTGCCCGCGACCGTCGTCGCCTTCGTGATCGGCTTCACCGCAATCGGGATTCAGGGGGGGTCGCTCGCCTCCGCCTTTGGAGCGATCGACCGGATCTCGGCGGCCGCGCCGGTTGCCTTCCTGCGCGAACTCGGTCCCTTGTTGACCACCGCGATTGTCGCCGGAACGATCGGCGCGACGATTACGGCCGAACTCGGCGCCCGCAAGATCCGCGAGGAGTTGATGGCGCTCGAGGTGCTCGGGATCAATCCGGTTCGCAACCTTATCCTGCCCCGAGTCGTCGGCCTCGCGCTGTGGATGCCGGTGCTGAGCCTGCTCACCTTCTGGGCCGGGATCGCCGGGGTCTTCACCGCCGCTGTCGTCCTTTACAACTCGACCCCGCAGGCCTTCTTCAGCCAGCTCCTCACCCTGACTAACTTCATCGACCTCTACGGCAGCGTCATCAAGCTGACCCTGTTTGGGATCTTGATCGGGATTATCGCGGCCTACAAGGGCCTGCAGGTGGGCGGCGGCGCCGAGGGCGTCGGTCGCGCCGTCAACGAATCGGTCGTCTCCTGCCTGGTTGTGATCGGCGTTGTCACCGTCGTCTACACCCTGCTCTTCCAGGCCTTCTTCCCCGAAGTCAACTACGGCGGCTGATCGCGAATGACGCCGCCGCCCCGACCTCCCAATCCGGACCCGGCGAGCCGCTCGCGGCGCCCTACTCCGTCGCTCGGCGAACGGTTGAGCGCCCCCTCTCACATCCCCCTGGTCGACCCGACCGGCGAGTTCTTTGGCTTTATCGCCCGCGGCCTGCGCGGCTACACCGGGCTTGAGAAGTACGCCGCCGAGGTGCTGCGCCAGGTCGGCCTACTTGTTTCGGGCAGCGTCTTGGTGATCGTCTTCATGTGCTTCGTCGGCGGTGCCGCCTGCGGGATCGCCGCCGAGGCGATCGGTCAGGCGATCGGAGTTGCGATCGCCGGGCCCCTGTTCAGCTCGTTTTGCACCGGCCGCGAAGTGGTCCCGTTTTTGTTTGGGTTCATCGTCGCCGCCAAGGTCGGCGGTGGGATCGTCGCCCAAATCGGCGCGATGCGGGTCAACGAGGAGGTCGACGCGCTCGAAATCATGGGGATCCCCTCGATCACCTACCTGGTGTCGACCCGAATGCTGGCGGCGACGATCGTGATGCCGATCGCCTACCTGGTTGCGCTTGGCGCCGGCTCCGCCGCCTCCTGGGTCTCATCCTACGTTCGCGCCGGGACCGTCTCGCAAGGCACCTGG
>JAHEXU010000242.1:2251-3739 GCA_023251975.1 bacterium
TACACGGTCACCACCGTCCCCGACCTTATCTACAGCATGATCAAGGGGGTTGTTCTGTCGACGGCGATGATCTCGACCGCCCTCTACTTCGGATACCGGGTGCGGGGTGGGCCGGTCGAGGTCGGGGTCGCGACCGCGCAGTCGATGGCGGCCAACCTGATCCTCTGCACCGTCCTCAACATGATCATGACGTTCCTGTTTTGGGGCTTTGATCCCGGCTTGCCGATCGCATGAGCGACGCCGCCGCAAAGCCCCGCTTCAGCGGGATCGGTCCGAACGCGACCCGGGTGGTCGCGGTGACGATGCTGATCTTGGTCGGGGCGTTGATCTTAATTTTCGCCTCGGCCTCAAAGGACACCTACGAACTGAAGGCGGTGTTTGACGATGTGCGCGGGCTGATTCCCGGCGGCGATGTAACCGCCGGATCGATTGTCGTCGGCACCGTCAAGTCGGTTGAGATCAACCAGGACGACCTCCCCGAGGTGACGATGGAGGTGAGCAGCGACTTTAAGGTTCGTCAGGGTGCGATCGCGAACATTCGCCTCGCCTCGAACGTCGGGGCGGTCAACCGGGTGCTCGACCTGACCGAGGGCGAGGGCGCCGAACTCGAACCCGGGACCGTCCTGTCGGGCAAGAACACTGATAACCCGGTCGACTTCGACCTCGCCGTCTCGGTCCTGCAGCCGAAGGTCCGTCGGCAGATCAAGAAGGTCCTGATCGGGCTCGACGAGTCGCTGGACAAGCGCGGCCCAGACTTCGATCGCACCCTCCACTACAGCGCCAAGACTCTGAACGAAACTGCCAACCTGCTCGGCGATGTCAACGCCGACGGCGAGGCGCTTCGGACCCTCGTCAGCCAGACCCGGACCGTTGTCTCGGCGCTCGCCTCGAGCCCTCAGGACCTCGGGGAGGCGGCGCAGCAGACCGCCACGATTTTGCAGATCACCGCCAACCGCCAGGCCGAGCTGGCCGAGTCGGTCAGCCTGCTGGGACCGGCGCTGGCAAAGGCGCGCGGCCTGTTTGACCGCACCCGTGCCGCGGTGCCAACCCTTCGCGCCCTGATCGAGGGGTCGGACCCGGTGCTCGACGAGCTCGGCCCGTTCGCCGACCTGGTTCCCCCCGCCGCCAAGGCCGCCGGACCGTTCGTCACCGCGACCCGACGGCTCGTCCTCAACGCCCCGGGGCAGCTTCGCGCCCAGCGCCGCCTGCTGAAAATCGCGCCAGCGGTGATCAGGAAGCTGGTCCCGACGATCAATCGGCTCAACCCGGTCGCCGATCAGCTCCGCGTCTTCACCCCCGAGACGGTCGGGTTCTTCCAAAACGTCGCCGATGCGTCGGCCAACTACGACCTCAACGGGCACCTGATCCGGGTTGTCTCGATGGCTGTCCCGAGCCTCCAGCCGAGCACCCAGAGCGGCGGAACGATCGGACCCGACGATTGCACCCCCGGAATGTTGGCGCCGCCGTACCACCGCACCCCGGGCGTCA
>JAHEXU010000243.1 GCA_023251975.1 bacterium
TGTGGGTTGGGGGGTCGGCACGGGCGTTGGATCGGGCGTTGGTATCGGTGTCGGTTGCGGCGTCGGTTGCGGCGCGGGCGCCGGATCGGGGGTCGGCGTCGGCTCAGGGGTCGGCGTCGGGTCAGGGGTCGGGCCCGCCGGATCGGGCGCCGGAATTGGCGGTGACTGGTCGCCGGGGGTTGGGGTCGGCTCGGTGGGTGATCCAGGCAGGCCGCCACCGGGGGTTGGAGTCGGGAGAGGCTCGCTCGGCGATCGACCCGGATCTGGACCTGGCCCGGTCGGGGGCACCGGTGGATCGGGAATCGAGGGCCCGGGACTAGGTGCGGGATCGCCATCCCCGGGTGAGTTTGGGTCCGGAGCCGGGATCTGATCGCCACCCGGAACGGGCTCGGTCGGATCCGGGGTCGGGTCCGGGTCCGGTTCCGGCTCCGGGAGGGGATCCGGGGTGGCGAGGGCCTCGAAGTTCGGCAGCGGTACCCCTGACGACGCCGGGCGTCCGACCTCCTCGACCGCTTGACGTGCCCGCAATTCGGCCTGCCGTGCCCGCTTTTCGGCTGCGGCGATCCGGCTCAGCATGTCACGAAGCTTGCGCTCGCGGTCGAGTTCGGTCGACTTAATTTCCGCGAGGCGCTCGGCCCGCTCGGCCCGTGCTTCGGCCTCGAGGGCACGCGATTCAAACTCGTCAAGGCGATCTTGGGCCTCGCTCAAAGCGGCGTTGGTCCGCTCCTCCTCGTCGGCCAGAACACGCTCGGCGAGATTGAGATCTTCAGCCAGCGCCCGATCACGTTCGTGGCGCGCGGTTGCCGCGGCGGCGGCTACGTCAAGCTGATCTATCAACGCCTGCCGACTCGGGTCGAACGGGGTCATCCGTGGCGGTTCGGTCGGCGGTTCGGCTCGCTGTTCGGCGCGCCGTCGAGCCTCCTCGACGCGCTCCTCGGCCTGGCGTCGGAGCTGTTCGACCTCACGGATCCGACGCTCGGTCTCCGCCTTGATCCGCTCCTCCTCGGCCTTGATCAAGGCGGCCTCTTCGCGCTCCATCGCCTGCTCGATCCGCTCTTCCGGAGGAGCCTCGGAGACGATCGGCTGTTCAAAGATCGGCTGCGGCGGGGCCAGCGTCTGATCAGGGACTGCGTCCACGGCTTCGGCTGGGAGCGGGGCGACAAACTCGGCTGCTGGCACTGCGCCGGTCGGCTCCTCACCTGCGAGTTCAAAAGGCACCGCCAACCCGACGGCCGGCTCAGCGATTATCTCGGCGTCGGACTCGGGCGCGGGCTCGGCGACCGGGTTCGCGGTGGCCTCAGCCGTCGGCTCGACGACCGAGTCGACGGCTGGCTCAACGACCGGGTCGACGACCGGTGGCAGATAGATCGGCGGCGGCGGCTCCGGTTCGGCGGGTCCCTCGACCTGCGGCTCAAGGCGGGGCGGCTCGACCGCCGCGGTCACCGCGGCCGGAGTCGGCCCGGGCTGCGAAGGCTCGGGCGCCCCCGTCAACGGATCAGGAACCGGCGGCTCGCTGCTCAATCGCTCGGTCGCGGCCTGTTCGAGCTTGCTGCGAAGCGACGCCTCGTCGTCATCGCCAGCGGCGGAAAAGGCGAGCCCGACGACGCCAGCGACCGCCGCTCCCCCAATCGCCACCTCCTCGGCGCCGATGCCCTCGTCTGACTGGGATTCGTCGGCGCTTGCAAGCTCCCCGGCGCGATCAGCGACCTCGGCGCCGTCCTGGTTGGCCCGCTCCTCGTTTCGCTCCGCCTTGCGGCGCGCCTTCAGTTCCTCGCGTTCGGCCTTCGCGGCCGCTCGCTGCGCCTTCAACTCCTCGTAGGCCGCAAGCTTCTCAGCCTTCTCGGCTGCCTTCGCCTCCTTGGCCAGCCGGCGCTTTTCGGCCCGTTTGGCCTTGCGGGCGGCGCGGCCGGTCAGGACCTCGGCAACCGCGGCAATCTTTTCGACCGACATCTCTGGCTCCGGCGGCGCGGTCGACCCGCTTCCGTCAGGTTCGCCAAGCTCGGCGACCGCTGCGGTGCTTTTCGCCTCGCCCGCTTGCGCCGCCTCGGCCTGCGCGGCCGCCCGCTTTTCTCGCTTCAAACGGGCGCGACGCTGCCGCGGCTTTTCAGCCGCCAGGTCGACCGCCTCCTCACTCGGCGGCGGCTGCGGTGCCTCGTTTGTCTCGTCCGTTGCCATCGCTTGCCCGATCAAGTTACCGGTCAGACCGGTTCCCGGAGGCTTTTTCGCACCGGCCGCGCCTTTTCCTGCACATCATCGCCGCCTGCAAGGTTCAGCGCATCCGTTGGGAGTGGTCGCGCTCCAGTTCGCGACGAACGTCACGGTCTCGGATATCGGCGCGCTTGTCGTGCGCCTGCTTGCCGCGACCGAGCCCCAACTCGACCTTGGCGCGACCGGCTTTGAAATAAACCCGGGTCGGCACGAGGGTCAACCCCTTGCGCTGCAGCCGCCCCACCAGGCGGTCAATCTCGTAGCGGTTGAGCAGCAGCTTCCGGACCCGCTCGGGATCGTGGTTGGCGTTGGCGGCGGGGCGGTACGGTGGAATGTGCATGCCGCGAATGAACACCTCGCCCTTGTCGATCAGGGCGTAGGAGTCGGCGATCTGAGCCTTACCTTCGCGTAGCGACTTCACCTCGGTCCCGAGCAGCACGATTCCGGCCTCAATCGTCTCGGTGATTTCGTATTTGTGGCGCGCCTGGCGATTGGTGGCTGCATCGCCGCCCCGCGGTGGCTTGTTCGCCTTGCTCATCCGATCACGCCTTCCGCTCCACCGGCTCAAGATCGACCCGACCACGAACCGCCTCGACCGATCGGACCCGGACCTTGACCGGATCACCGATCTTGACGCGGCGACCATTTCGGCGACCGACCAGCGCCACCTCGAGTTGATCGAGCTCGAAGTGGTCACCCCGGATCAACCGTGCTGGGAGGAAGCCCTCAAAGAGATTGGAACGCTGGCCGGCAAAGCTGACGAAAACCCCGGATCGGACCACTCCGCGGACCTCACCTTCGAACTCACGTTTCCATCCATCCTCGTAAAGCTCCCGCTCGAGCAGGAAGCCAAGGCAAACATCGTTCCCGGTTCGCTCCAATTTCGACGCCTCGCGTTCGCGCTCCGAGCAGTGGATCGATGCCTCGGCGACCGCCGTCGGGTCCGGCGCGGACTCGCCGGCACCCAACGAGTCGAGTAGTGCTCGGTGCGCCAACAGATCGGGATAACGGCGGATCGGTGAGGTGAAGTGGGCGTATGCTTCGCTGCCAAGGCCAGCGTGACCAATGTTCTGCGGCGAGTACCGAGCTGGCGAAAGCGAGCGCAAAACCAGCGAGGTAAAGGCCGCAAGACCGCCACCCCGACGCTCCGCTTCTGCCGTCGCGAGCTTTGCGATCCGGGCGACTAATTCGCCTGCCTCGGTTGGTCCGAACGTATCGGGCATCGGTGGGGTCGGAACATCGAGCGCCGCCAACCGTTCGGCCAGGATCGAGATCCGTTCCGGATCGGGCTGGGGGTGAACTCGATACGGGCAGGGCAACCCCTTACGCTCGAGCAGCTCGGCTACCCGCTCGTTAACACAGACCATCAGACGCTCGATCAAGCGATGCGACTCGGTCTGATGAACGGCCTGGCCAGAGACCACCCGACCATCGGCAAAGACGAACTCGGGCTCGGCGGTCTCGACCTCGAGCGCCGAGTCGACACGGCCCGCGCCGAGCTGCGCCGCGACCGCCCGCGCCAA
>JAHEXU010000244.1 GCA_023251975.1 bacterium
CGAGTTCTGCGTGGGTCAACACCGCGGCGCCGTCGCCTTCGAGCCGGCTTACCAGCGCTTCGAAGTAACCCCGGGAGCGCGCGAAGCTGTCCGGGTTGGGCTCGGGTTCGCTCGCCGCTTCGGCTTGCAGGATTTGATTGCCCAACGCGGTAACTTCGTTGGGATGGGTGTCGAGGTCCGTGATCACGTGGCCACCTCCGTGGTCGGCGTTTATGGAACAACACCGACTTCGACACCCGTCTTGTGACCCCTTTTTGGTCTTCTCCGCCGCTTTTGGCGGCCGTTCGACCGCCTTGATGGTCCGATCCGCGGCTCAGCGCGAGGAGCGGATTTGCGCGCACCGCATGATCATGCGGTTCTTGGCCCTATCGGCTGTCCCTCCAGGGGAGCCGCACCCTTCCGGGCTTCACCTCGGCCTCAACCTGAATCGATCGGCTGGCCGATCGCGGCTTAAAAAGTGCTGCCGAAGATCCGCGAGGCGGCGCCGGTGCGGGTGCGATTTCCGAGCTTGTCGTAGCTTCGCTCGAGGTGACGCTGCACGGTTCGGTGGCTGATTTCCAGCTCGTCGCCGATTTGGCGGTTGGTCAGGCCATGGTGGACCAGGCGCAACACCTCGACCTCGCGGTCGCTCAGTTTCGAATCGCGAATTCGCTCGGCGATCGACTCGGTTGAGGCGATGCTGCCCGTTCGCCGACGGAGCTTCTGGCTTGGGGCAAGGCGGAGCGCGGCGGCGCGTCGCTCGACGGCGCCGGCGCCGAGGCGGGCCGCGGCGAGCCCGGCACCATCGCGCAACTGGTTGGCCTCGGCCCGAGCCGATGTCGGGCCGTGATCGCCCAGCAGGGCTGCCAGGTCGAGTTCGGCGCGGGCCATCCAGATCGGCGCCTCGATCCGTCGGTAGCGGTTGATTGCCTCATGCAGACCCGATTTCGCCGCGTCGAGATCACCGGCCAGCGCCGTCAGGTTCGCCAGGTGGTGCGAGACCGATCCCCACCAGGTGATGCCGCTGAACACCATCTGCTCGCGGTACTTTGCCAGCAGCTCGATCAGGATCGGGGCGGCCGCGACCTCGGCCAGCTCGACCGCCGCAATCGCGTTGAGCGCGAGGCCGACGATTCGGGTCGGGTCGTTGGGCAGGTTGGCAAAGCGCTCGCCGTGGTCGATCGCGAAGTGGGCGCGGGCTTCCTCGCTGCGATCGGCGTCGATCAACGCCAGCACGAGCAGCGGCCGGAACGCTGGTAGCCCCGGATACTCGGCAAGCATCCGCTCGAGGGTCGGGGCCAACTCGGCTAGGCCGCGATCGTCGTAGCGCAATGTCGCGAGCTGGCTCGCGTAAAAGGCGAGCCCATCGGGTTGATCGGACTCGATCGCAATCTCGTAGGCCGAGGCGGCCAGCCGCTCGGCTTCGACGAGCTGCCCGAACAGCCCGGCGAGGTGGGCTTCGTCGTAGCCAGCGATCCAACGCGCGGTCGCATCGCCGGTAAGCGGCCCAAGCCGTCGCTCGGTCGCGGCATCGAGCCGGGCCGTCGCCAGATCACCGTCCTGACAGGCCGAGACGAGGCGCCAGTGGGTCGCCGCGAACTGGAGCAGTGGGTTGTCGGATTCGCCCGCCAGCGCGACCGCCTCAGCGGCGATCTCGATTCGTTCCTGATGCGTGTCGGGATTCCACAGCGGCAGGTAGACGTTGCAAAGAACCTGGGCGAGCGAGCGGCGGTTGGCGTCAGCGCGAGCCGCGACTACCGCCGAGCGTGCGATCAGCTCGGCCTCGACGCGGTCGCCTCCAAAGCTCATCTCGTGCGCCATCAGCGACAGCAGGCGCGCCTTCGTCGCCCCGTCCTTCTTCCCGCAGGCCCGTTCGGCCATCCCCAGCATCGAGACCCGCTCGTCATCGACCGTCCCGGTCGCGGTGGCGGGGCCGCGGATATTCTCGAGCGCCGCTTGAATCAACAGTTCGGTCTCGCCGAGCCCGTTGGCGAGACGGCCCGCCTCGAGCAGATTGGCGCGAAAGGCCGGCATACCGGCCTGCCGCTGCGCGACCCCGAGGTCGATCAGCAGTTCGATCCCGGCGCGAGCCTCGCTGTTGCCGTCGCGGTGTTCGACCGCTCGACCGAGCAGCCTCGCCGCCGTCACCGAATCGCGGGCCGCCAGCGCGTCGCGACCCGCCAGCGCGCAGTAGCGCGCGACCCGATTCGGATCGACCGGAGTCGCCCGGAAAAAGTGGCGCGCCATCTCACGACTCGGGGCGATCCCCTGGCGCTCCAGCGCCTGCCCCGCCCGGAAATGCAGTTCCGCGGTCGTCTTGGCGCTCATCGCGTCGAGCAGGTAGCGACGAACCAAGGCGTGTTCAAAGCACATCATCGGATGCCCGTCGGTCTCGGGGACGATGATTCGCGCCCGCTCGAGGCTTGCCAGTGCCCGCCCGTTCCAACCCGCCGGGTCGATCACCTGTTCGAGGATCGAGGGGTCAAAGCTCTGCCCCAGGATCGCCGCGGCTTCGAGGACCTCGGCGGCACCGGGGCCGAGCGCGGTGATTCTGCTTTTGATCGTTGCTTGGATTCGTTCCGCAATCGGCTGTGAATCGAACCGCGACGGATCGCCACTGGGTCGGCGCGAAAACCGACCGATCCGCGCCTGGTCGGCCAACTCGCAGATGAACAGCGGATTCCCGGCGGTCTCGCGGATCAGCGCGACGGCCGCCTCGTCGGGGCTCACCTCCAGGTCCCGGGGCAGGCCAACCGCCGCAGCGAGTGCCACCGCGTCGTCGGGGTCGAGGCCGCTCAGTGCGATCGAGACCGCTCCGGGGCGACTGCCGAGCGTTGTCAGGGTCCCCAGCAGCGCCTCGCCGCAGGCATCGCTACTGCTGGTTGCGACCAGCAAGATCGGCGCGTCGAGCGATCCCGCGAGGTGTCGGAGCAGTCCCAGCGTCGCCTCGTCGGCGGAGTCGAGATCGTCGATCAGGAGCATCAGCGGGGCGATCTTCGCGACCGATTCGAGGGTCGCGGTGATCGCCGCGTAGAGGACCTTCAGCGAGCTGTTGGATCGGGGTTTTGCGTCGTTTGCGGCGTGGTTGAGGGCGATTCGCGGTACGAACGACCCGAGTTCACTCGCGTAGCGATCGATCGCGTCGGCAAGCTCCTCGCGCTCCACCATCGCCAGTTGGTCGAGCGCTTCGGCAATCGGTTGGTAGGCGACCGGGGTGTCCTCGCCGCAGCGGCCGTAGAGGATCACCGCGCCAGCCCGATGGGCCTCGGACGCGGCGGCGCTGATCAGTCGGGTCCGCCCGACCCCCGGTTCGCCGCTGATCACGATGCTGAGCGCCGATCCTCGTTCGATCACGGTTCTCCAGGCCGTTTCGAGGCTTGCCAGCTCGCGCTCGCGACCGAACATCCCCCAGTTGCGCTGGGCGGCGAGTCGCACCATCCCGGGCATCTCGATCGGGCGGGAAAAGCCCGCGCCACCGGTCGCCCAGGTCGCGGCGCTTTTCGCGTCTTTGAGCCGACCCATCTCAGCCGACCCTGGGTTGAGGGGGGCCATTTGGCCCAACCGTGTCGGCTGCCCCGTTTCCGCTGTCTTCAATCCGCTTCGGACTACGAAAACGCCACATTGGAACTCGAACTCATCTCCTCCCTGGCGCAAGGTCCAGTCCATCCATGCGCGCGGGACCTGCGTTACGGGGTTCGCGAATCGTAGGCGCTGCGAGCTCGCGTTGCATTGGGCGGTCGACGATCG
>JAHEXU010000084.1 GCA_023251975.1 bacterium
ATCACAAAAGCGAGCCGCAGCGCGATTGGCGTGGCCACAGCGCGGGCACTTCATGCCTCGGAGGATACGCCGGATCGCCCGAACACAGAAACCCGCCGCAGCAAAGGCTTTGCCTGGGCTTTGGGGTCGGAAGCCTGAGCTTCGGACGAACATTCGGCAAAACGAGTGCGCCGCGAATCGGTCGGGATCGTCGCCGGGGATTTCGTAAGGATCAGCTAGTAGGTAAAGGTGTGCCCGCAGCCGCAGACCTGCGGGAGGCCCTCGACGCGCTCGTCGACCCGCTCGGGGACGACCGGTTCACGAGTCTTGCCCTTGTGCCCGGCCTGGCCACCGGATTTGCGCATCGAGCGTTTGAAGGCCTCTTTGGCTTTGCGCCGCCGCTCGGCCCGCGATTTCGGCTCAACCGAGGAGGGAGGTTTCGAGCTGTTTGACGAGTTGCGATTCCGACGGCGTTGGAGTTCTTCGATCCGAGCCGCCTGGAGCGGGATCCGCGAAACCTGCTCCAGTAGCGCGATTACCAGCTCCCGTGTAGGTTCGCCGCCCTCTATCACGATTTGCTCGCATTCTTCGCGCCGCATCGCTCCAAGATTCGCCCCAGCGGGTAAGAATCCGTCTCAGGGCCGGGGGCCCCCTGAATCCCTACTCGGCGACTGGGTTCACTCGGCTACCCCCCCGTGGCCGGTAAGATGTTCTAGTGCATCTGGCGGTCTGGGGGGAAACATGGCGCGATACCTACCCCTAATTGCGCTCTGTTGCCTGGCCCAGATCGGGTGCGGTGATCAGGATCCCCCGGCTT
Source organism: bacterium (assembly GCA_023251975.1). Taxonomy (GTDB): domain Bacteria; phylum Actinomycetota; class Thermoleophilia; order Solirubrobacterales; family 70-9; genus JAHEXU01. Next base: position 797 of record JAHEXU010000084.1, read on the forward strand.
TCGTTGCCTTGATGCAAGCGAAAGCCGCAGCTACGTACGGGGAATTCCATTCGCCACAGGGAGTTGGATTTCGGGACTTCAAGTCGGGCGGAGCTTTTGGGGCGGGAAAGATCTTGGGGATTGAAGACGCTTACATTCTCGTAAGCCGAAAGGACCAGACAGTCATCGCTTTCGACATCAAGGTTGCGAGGCCCGATGGCGATGACATCAGGATTGCCGTGCGCCTACGTATGCCTCCGGCGCCAAACGGTGAGAGAGAGGCCGCGCTGAGCCTGATTGAAGACTTGAGTGCGGCGGAACTTCCCGCAGATGCGATTCTCGTATATTTCGCAAAGCCGATTTTGCCAGTAGACCGGAGCGGCGGTTGCCCAGATCATCTCATCAAGTTCGCTAGTGGGATGGCCAAGAGGCGATTCGATAACGACTTGTTTGGTGATGAAGATTGCCGTCCGAACCCGACTTCAAGAACGCCAGCCCGCCTATTCGAGCCCATCAGTCCAGCGGCTCTGGTCCTAGTGAGCGGCGAGATTGGCTACCCGCTCCTCGTCCCCGCAATTAGTGCGGACGATGCTGCGGCAGTAATAAACGAGATTCTTACGGAAAACGACGATGCCGAAATTGTCCGTATTGGCGGCAGCCGGAGATGACATTATCTCGTCTGCCGAACTCGGGAAAGCCTGGTAAACGGCGCGGGAGGACGATGTGGTACGTAGCGTTCGCTGCCGATCTCGTCTTCACAGCCGTCGCTATTACTGGGCTAAACGACTTTTGGGTGCTTGACGAGCGTCCGGGTGCCCAGCGGGCCTCTCTCTTCGCGCTCTTGGGACTGCTGGCTTACGTGGCTGTTCGAGCTTTCGTAAAGAACAAACGCGAAAGCTTCGCGATCGAGTTGGTTGTCGCAGGGGTCGCGCTTACCGTAGCGTTGGTTCCCATGCTCGAATCGTTTGGTGTTACGGACGAAGGCGCCGGCGCGGGCTGTCTCTCATCAAGGGGCGAGAGGAGTGCAACCGTCGCCACTCAGTCCGCAATGGTTTACGCAGACCCCTCGGCGAGGGGGGCACCGCTGGCGCTTGTTCGAATCGGGTGCGTTCTGCGCTTCGATTACGTCTGCCTGGGGCAACGGTCCCGCGCCGCTACCTCCGGGCTCAGCGCCTTCGATGCCCGGTGGATCGCACTAACTGATCTTTTGAACAAGACGGAGCTGGGGGAGAATGATGAGATCTATTACGTCCATGCCGGGGATGTCGTTGGACTCCTCAGACAACTGGGTACCAGCCGACTGGGCGGATGTCCAATAAAGGACAGTGGCGCGAGCTTCGAGCCTCGATTGGGACATCTGAGTGCGCGGATTGACGAGCAGCAGGATCTCGTCAGGCTCGGATCGAGGTCCGTTGATGTGGCGTTTGTCGGGTATGCGGAATGGATTGGCGCTGACGGCGGCTGGAAACGCATCGGAGCTAGCGATGGCGGTCCGATCGTGATATCGGCTCGTGGGTTAAAGGCTGGGGATACGGTGGTACGGTGCTCGGTGTCGCCTGTGCGGCCGAAGGGGTTTCTTGGGGTTTGCCAAAGTCCGCAAAGATTCAACTTGGCCATGTCCGCGAACGTTCTCTGCCCGTAGGCTCAAGCTCAAGGAATGTCAACAACTTTTTCGATGGCGCTGCGGTTGCGTGTTCGCGCCCTCGTCCATAGTGGCGTTGCGGGATATGTAACGCATTCGTCTGGGTTGGGGGTATGATATGAGTCGCTGACTTACCGCCTCGGCGGTCGATTTCGATCCCCCGACAGCACGGGTAGATCAACGCGATCAATGCCTCGCATGAGTGGAACCCGAACGCCCTGCCTGCGAGCGCGCTGATCTTGCCGTTCAGCCCTCCGAGCTGCCCCGTGGATCGATTCGTCGACTGGGCGTATGTGGTCTCGGACCACGACGCGGGAAGGCCAGCGGATCAGCCGAGCTTTGCAAGTTGGGCGCGGGGGTTCCTCCTCGTCGATGGGAACGACATCGCGATGCCGATGATGCAGCTCCTCTACCCAGACGCGACGCTCGAAACTTCCAGCCCGACGACGCCAGGTACCCGGCCGAGAGTGAGTCGCCGCTCCCGTCGCGATGAGATCGCGGTCGCGACGGGGGGAGTACCTACCCGCAGTAGTGGCCGCTTGACGGCGCCGGGTCGCGGCCCTCGATCCCGGCGCAATCGGACAGCTCAAGCGCCAGTCGGCGCAGCTCGAGTTGGCGATCGCTCGGCGCCTGGCCGCCGGATGGCGGGTAGAGGTTGTCGAGCTGATACGGGTCAGAAGCGAGGTCGTAGTGCTCCAGCGCGACCTCGTCCTCGCAGGTCCACGGTGCCGCTACCGCCTGCGAGAGGTTCTCGATGAAGACCTCTCGATCGACTCGGACCGCCCGATACTCGCACGGCAACGCCGTCCCGACGTGGCCGCGCTGGTCTTGGAACTCGACCCCGAGGGGACGTGGATCGGGCCAGTCCGAGTCCGCCGCCGCGGATCGCATCAGCGGGGCGAGCGAGAGTCCATCGAGAACCCGACAGCTTTCGTAACAGGGTACGGCGTCGGCGAGGTCAAGAATTGTCGGCGCCAGGTCGATGTTGGCGACCGCGGCGTTGCTCCGTTTGACCACTGGCCGGGTCAGCATCGACGGCGGGTAGCGGATCGCCAAGGGCAGGTGAACAGCCTCCTCGTAGGCGGCGTATTTCGTCGTGTACATGCGATGTTCGCCGTAGAAGTAGCCGTTGTCGGAGGTGAAGATGAAGGCGGTGTTGTCAAGCTCGCCGAGCTGGGCGATCCGCTCCCTGATTCGCTCCAAGCCGCGGTCGACCGCGAGCAGGCTGGCGGCGGCGCAGCGGTAGGCGCGCGCCTCCTCGGCCAACTGCTCGGGGCTGAGTTCGGGGCGCAGCCGCAGGTAGCGCGGCTTGTCGGAGACATCCTCGTTGATCGAGGGCGGGTCCGGCACTGGCAGGTCGGTCAGCTTGTCGTCGTCGATCCCGACCGGGATCGCCGCCTTGTGGCCGCAGCGGCCCGCCGGGTCGGCCTCGCCTGTTGCGTGCGGAGCGTAATGGTCGACCTGCAGGTAAAGCGGTTGTGGCTCGGGGATCCGCTGATCAATCACCTTGAGCGCCTGCCGATTGACAAAGCTGGTGACGTTGCTGGCGCTGGTTTCGTTGGCAACCCGGGCGCGCCCGTTGATCGAGTAGGGGTAGCCGAAGTACTGCGGCGAGATCAGGGAACGCCACTCGTCCCAGCCCGGCGGCGGAGTTGCCTTCGGCCGCACTCCGAGCGTGTAGGAGTTGAGGTACTTGCCGACGTGGGCGGTGAAGTAGCCGCTGTCGCGCAGCCAGTTCGGCAGGATGTTTTGCTTTTCGAGGAGGTCCGGATAACCAGGTAGGTTGCTGCGGGCGCCGTGGTTGTGGGCGTACTCGCCGGTCAGCAGGGTCGCCCGAGACGGGCAGCAGACCGGCGTTGTGACGATGAAATTGCTGAACCGCGTCCACTCGTCGCGGTGGTGGAAGAGGTCGCCGAAAATCGTCGCTTGGAACTGCGCCAGGGTCTGATCGTCGCTCATCACCAAAACGATGTTGGGTCGCGGGTCGTCGCGACGAACCCGGGCACCGCTCGGCGCGGCAGTGCCCGCCACGGTCACTATCGCTGCGATTGCGCCCAGCGACAGCAGGGCGCGCCGACTCACGGCGCGACCACCTCGACCAGCCGATCGGCGGCCCGAGGCCCGACCGAGGTGTGACCGCCGCCGGGCCAATCGACCCGGATGCCGCGGATTCGCTTCACCTTCTTGCCGAGGCCGAAATGAACCCGAAAATCGCCTTGGGAAAAGCGCGAGCCGTCCGACTCACCGACCCACGCGACGCGGCGTCGCGACCCGGCAAAAACCGAAACTCGGGCGCCGACCCCTTCGGCGTTGCCAGCCGGCCCCTTGACCTCGACGCTGAGCCAGTGTCCGCCGTGCATCCGGTTCTCATAAAGCGCCGTCTTCACCTTGACACCTCGCTTCAGCTTCAACGCCTCGGCAATATCGCGGTCGCCGTCGTTGTCGTAATCAAACCACGAGGTCAGGCCGAACCGGGCGCTCGGCGGCGCGGCGGCGAGCCGCGAGGGTCGAAAGTGGCCGTTTCGCTTTTGCAAATACAGGCCTTGCGGCAGCGCGTGCAGGTCGACCCGGCCGTCGTTGTTGGCATCGACAAAGGAACCGACAATCGAAGCCTCGGGAAGGCCAAAGTGCGCCGGGCGGCGGGCAAACAAGCGCCCGTCGCGGTTCACCAAGACGGTGTTTCCGGAGTGGACCGCGACAAACAGATCGGGGTCGCCGTCGGCGTCGAAATCGCCGTAGCTCAGCGACTCGATCAGCTTGGTGCGGTTCTGGGCGATCAGCGACTGGGTGCGAACCCAACTGCGGCCGCGGTGTCGGTAGACCCGGACCCGCCCCGCCTCGACGGTGATCAGCTCCGGGACCAGGTCGCCGTCGAGGTCGACCCAGCGATAGCCGGTGCCGCGCACCCCGGCGCGCCGCAACCGCCGCGAAACCGGCGTGAAGTGACCGGCCCCGTTGCCCAGGTAGAGCTTCGGCGAGGACGCCTTGCAGTAGGTGAAGATGTCGAGGTTGCCGTCGCCGTCGAAGTCACCGCTCTGGGTTCGCCGCGTCCGACATCCCGCCTTGTTGAGCCCGGAGCCTGCGTAGGACTCGACGAAGCGCCCGTTCGGTTGTCCGAGCATCAACTCGTCGTCGACAAACCCCTTGTAGTCGCGGATCTCGCCGCCGAGGCCGCCGCGGGCGATGAAGGCGTCGCGGTAGCCGTCGTCGTTAAAGTCGCCCCATGCCCAACCGTGGCGATCGCGCAAATAAAGCGTGAACTGCGGCGAGGCCGCCGGAACCTTCCGAGCGCCGACGTAGGTCCGGGCAACCAGCGGTGGCTGTCCAATGTCCACCATGATCGGGGGCAAGTCAATCTTGCGGACGATGAACTCGAGGTGGGCCGCCTCGGCGACCTCGAAGCTGACGACGGTCCGGCCCGGGGTGGTCGTGTTGTCGCGGGTGATCGTCACCTTGGCGCCCTGACGATGGGTCACCTGGACGTGCGGTGAGAGCACCGTAATCGTCCCCTTCGCGGTCTCCGGCAAGAGCGGGATCGAACCGACATCGACCGCCTCGACATCGAGACGCGAGTCGGAGTGGGTCTCCCCGTCGGCCCCCAGGGCGCGTGAGGATCCGTAGATATAGAGCCCCGGCGACGACGGGTTCGGCGGGTGCAGAAGATCCTCGAACCCCGGATAGGCGGGGGTCGGCGCGAGCCCGAGCGAGCCGAGTCGATCGCTCCATCCACCGCCCGCGGTCGGGGTCAGAAGCGACCCCAAATACTTGTGGTTGGCGGTGAAAACCTCGTAGCGGTTGTCGTCGTTGATGTCGGTCACCCCGAGATCGAACAGGCGACCCGACTGAACCGGCAGCGGCCTGCGGACGAACGGCTTGGCAAGCGCGTCGGAAGCGACGCCGAACCCGAGCGCGACTACGAAGAGGCCGACCGACAGAAATGAAATGTTTCGGGGTTGTCGCATCAGGTGGGAGGGATCGTCAGATCGAGTTTCTGATCGGCGGAAAAATCGCGGAACCTGGTTCGAGACTGGTTTGGCCAGACCACGGTGACCTGGTCGACCCGCTTTGCCTTGCGACCGTGTCCGAGCCCAAAGTAGACCCGGTAGTGCCCCTGCGAGAAGCGCGATCCCTCGGCCTCGCCGACCCGCTGAACCTGCCGGTGCCCGCCTGACTTGACAATCACCCGAGCGCCGACCGCGGGCTGGTTATATTGCGACCCGGTCAGATCAAGCTCAAGCCAATGTCCGCGGTCGAGCTTATTTTCGTAGCGGATGACTCGAACCGCGCGTCCACCTCCCTTGATCGCAGCCAGGTAGTCACGGTCACCGTCGTTGTCGAAGTCGGCCCAGTGATCGATCGCCCACAACGCCTTCGAGCCACCGCGTAACAAGCCGGTCGCGGCGAAGTGACCGGGGCTGCTACGTCGATAGATTCCCTGCGGAATCAGGTGCAGATCGAGCAGGCCGTCGTTGTTGTAGTCGACCCACGATGCGGCGACCGAGCCCTCAGAACCGGGCAGGCCGTAGGCGCTCGGTCGGCGGGCGTGCAGCTTGCCGCCGTGATTAATCAGGATCGAGTTACCGGAGCGGGCCGCGACGAAGAAATCGGGGCTGGAACCGCGGTCGATCGCCGCCGGGAGGATCGCGGCCACCTGGTTGGCGTCGTTGTAGGTTCGGATCAACTGGGTGCGATCCCAGTCGCCGAGGCGATCACGCGAGAAGACAGAAACCTGGCCGCGCCGCGCCGCCAGCAGCTCGGGTCGGGTATCGCCATTGAGGTCAAACCACTCAAAGCAGACCCCGCGCGAGGCTGCCCCGGCCAGGCTGGTCGAGTCATCGACAAAGCGGCCGTTCGTGGTCTGGAGATAAAGCTGCGGGTTCGAGGCCTTGCAGGCCGAGTAAAGATCGAGCCGACCGTCGCGGTTGTAGTCGATCGCGTTCGCCTCGCGAGAGCGACAGACCCCCTTGACGACATCGAGCTGATCGGCCTGGTCGAGGAAGTAGCCGCTCCGCCCCTGAACCAGCAACTCGTCCTCGACGATCCCTTCATAGCGCGGAATCCGGCCGCCGAGCCCTCCTCGGGCGATGTAAGCGTCGACCCGACCGTCACCGCTCAGATCGGCCCAGGCGATCCCGTGGCGGTCGCGCAGGGTGACCGCGAACTGCCGGGCCGACGGGTGAGCCCGCCGCGTCCCGACAAAGGTTCGCCCGAGCGGGTACGGGTCGTCGATCGTCACCGCGATCGGCAGATCGACGTGCGGCGGATCGATCACCGCGTGGCCGAACCGACCGATCCTGAAGTTGACCTCAACCCGCGGAATCCCGTTGATGTCGGTCCCGAGGCGGCGCTCGGTCGCCTCGGCCGAGCGCTTGGTCTCGATCCCGACGTACGGTCCGTAAAACGACAGTTTGCCGGTCACGACCGGGGTGGAGAGACCGTCAACCGCCCCGAGAGCCCGCGTTTGCAGGTGAACCCTGCCGCGCTCGTCGATCCAGAAGTAAAAGCCCGGTTTGCTGCGATCGGGCCGCTCAAACAGATTTTCCAGGTACGGCAGCCCGTAGCTCTGCTCGAGCCCGTAGCCGTTGAGGTTGCGGCCAAAGCCCTTGCCGTTGCCGAGCTTGAAGGTTGAGAGGAACTTGTGATTGGTCGTGAAGACATCGAGGATTCCGTCGCGATCGATATCGGCAACCCCGAGGTCAAACAGCTTTGCCTCATCAAAGTTGGCGCTGCGCTTGACGAACCGCTGCGATGCCCTGGCGGCGACCTCGACGTCCGACGCCAGGGCAACGATCGCTCCGAGGGCAGTGAGGATGACCAGCCCGGCCAGGGTGACGAGTGCCCGTTGCCCCGCGCTTCTCATTCGCAGTACCCCCCGTGGAGCGGCGGCGGATCGCGACCCTCGATCCCCGAACAACGGGCGAGCCGGTTGGCGTGCGCCTCCAACTCGTCCTGCAGGTCGCCAAGCGGGGTGCCGCGGGTCGCCGGATAAAGGTTGTTGATCTCAAACGGATCGGAGCCGAGGTCGTAGTGCTCGAAGTCCTCGGTCGGGACGCAGATCGGCTCGCTGCCGTGGTGGCGGATCACCCGCCCGAAGGCGAAGTAGACCTGCTGATCGAGGCGAATCCCACGGAAGGTGCAGTCGCCTCGCTCGACGCTGATCGCCCGCTCGGCGGGCCAACCGCTGAGATCACCGCTCAAAAGCCCGACCAAAGAGCGGCCGTCCATCACCCGGCAATGCCGCGGCCGAGTGCAGGGACGGGCGCGCGCCAACTCGAGCAAGGTCGGGGCGATATCGATGTTGGCGGTCGGCTGCGACGCCGCGCGGATCTGGTTGACCCCACCGAGGTAGTCCTTCGGCACCCGCAACATCAGCGGCATCTTCAGGTTCTCCTCATAGGCGTAGGGCTTGCCGCCCTGGATCCGATGCTCGCCGAAGTAAAAGCCGTTGTCGCTCGTGAACAAAAACACGGTTCGGCCGAGCTCGCCGGAATCCTCGACCGCCGCGAAGACCCGATCGATGCCGCGATCAACCGAGCTGATCGACCCGAGAGCACATGCCCAGCGATCGCGAATCCGAGCGATCGCGTCGGCGCTCAACCCGGGGTCGGGTGCGACCGTGTCGCGAATGAATCCGGGCTTGTCGGACAGATCAACCTCGTCAAAGGAGGTGACATCGGGCCCGAGGCCAAGCTGTTCGAAGCGCAGCGGCTCGCCGACGTAGCGCCCCTCATCGGCCGGGCCGGGCTTGGCGGCCGAGGCACAGCTTTCGTCACGCCCGGGAGCGATATGGGGCGCGTAAAAGTCAAGGTGGAGATAGAAAGGCTCGGGGTTCGCGGCCATCGAGCCGACGGTGCGAACGGCGCGATTGCTCATCACCGTGGTTAGGTAGTCGCGATCGGCTTCGCCGTATCGGCGGCGTCGCCCGTTCACCGACAGGCTGTAGTCGTAATAGCGGCGCGGGTCTACCTGGCTAAACCACCGATCCCATCCCGGTGCGGGCTCGAGCGGATCGGCCACCGCATCCTCGTACCCGTTCATGAACTTGCCGATATGGGCGGTCTTGTAGCCGGCGTTTTGCAGCCACGCCGGGAGCACGTTGAAGCGGTCGCGCAGGAGCCCATAGTCATTGATCGTGACGCCGTGATTGTGCGAATACTGGCCGGTGTAGAGCGAGGCCCGCGACGGACAGCAGAGCGGGTTGGAGGCGACGAAGTCGCTGAAGTTGGTCGCGGTCGCAAAGCGCCGGATCGTCTTTGGCATGTAGCGCCGGTTGACGGTGTAGGCGGCCTGGTCATCGGTCGAGATCACGACGATGTTGGGGAGCGGCGGTCGCGACGCCAGGGCACGAGCGGGGTTGTTCGCGAGAACCGCAAAAACCAGCCCGAACGCCGCCGCGGCGAGGGGGAGGAAACAGGCAGCGATATTTCTCTGCGAGGACATCTGCGTTCAAAAACAGCGGGCACGACCAGAAGTAGCGCTCGCCCCCGCCCGGCGTACGCACGGTGGCAGATCTTAGGGGGCATCCCCGAACGGATTGACGGTTCGGGGGGCCGCTAATCTGCCCGCCATGTTTGGCCGCAGCCGAAAAGGCCGCTCCGATCGGGCGCCGAAGCGGCGTCGCGGGGCGCTGATGATCGGCGACCCGCAGTTTGACGACTGGGAGGTGGTTCGCGACTTCGAGGACCTGGAGTCGGCCCAGGTCTGGGCCGGGCACCTCGAGACCGCCGGGGTCGATGCGGTCTTGACCAGCGACTGGCCGCTCGACCAATTTCGCCGCGGCGACATCGCGCTGCGGGTGCCGCCCGGCCGCTGGAGCGAGGCCGAGGAGCTGCTCGGCGACTGGGACTGAACGACCCGGGCGCGGTCCGGATTTGAGCCGAGGGTGGTCCGGCTAGAGGTGCGATAGTAAAAACGGTGAAGCAGCCGCCTCAAGATCCTGGGCTTCCGATCAAGTTCGGTCCCTGCTCGAACGGCGAGTTCGTACCGGCGCCGCTGAGCGCGATCGAACGCGAAGCGATCAAGCGAGCTCGGGTCGAGTGCGACCTAAACGCCCGCAAGGTCGGGATGTCGCGACGCGAGTTCCTGTTCACCGCGAGCGCTTCCGCCACCACCCTGCTGGTTCTCCAGGGTTGCCTCGGTGAAGGTGGCAAGGACAGCTCCGGCGGCAGCTTCAAGATCCCGAGCGAGGCGGGCAAGGACGCCGAGGCAGCGCGCTCCGTGCTGGCGGGCGAGGAGTTCATCTTCGATGTCCAGGGGCATCATCTCGAGTACGACCTGATGCGTGACGCGCCGGATGAGCGCTTCTTCGGTTCGGTGTTCCCACAGGTCAGCTGCGGCCAGGACGACCCACGAGCCTGCTTCGCTCGCGAGGTCTTCCTCGAGGAGTTTTTCCTTCGCAGCGACACCGACCTGGTGACGCTGTCGGCCCTCCCGATTGCCCCCGATGGCAGCCCGCTCTCGGCGGCGATCATGGAAGAGACGCGGGTTACCGCCGAGCTGGCCTGCGGCTGGGAGTCGGTGCTCCTGCATGCCCAGGCGCTGCCCAATTACGGCCCGCTCCAAGCCAACCTGGACGAGATGGAGCGAAACGCACGCCTGTACCCGATCGCGGCCTGGAAGGTATTCACGAACTTCCCCGATGCCTTCGGCGATCCCGGCAATGCGTGGCGGCTCGATGACCGCGACCCGAATCTCCCACAGGTCGGTCACGCGTTTATTGAGAAGGCGCGCGAGCTGGATGTGAAGATCATTTGCGCCCACAAGGGCCTCGGCGGCGGGAGCGAGTATGCGACTCCGGACGACATCCCGTTCGCGGCTCGGGATTTTCGCGATGTCAGCTTCGTCGTCTATCACTCGGGCTATGAGCGCACCGGGCCACCGGAGGGCGCATTTACCAAGGCGACGGCCCATCTCGGTGTCAACCGCCTGATCGCCGCAATGAAGCGGGCGGGCGTGGGACCGAACGAGAACGTCTACACCGAGCTCGGCTCGACTTGGTGGACGATCATGCGAGATCCGACCCAGTCGGCCCATGTGCTGGGGAAGCTCCTCAAGCATGTCGGTGAGGACAACGTCCTGTGGGGCACCGACTGCATCTTCTACGGCTCGCCGCAGGATCAAATCCAGACCTTCCGGGCGTTCGAGATCTCGGAGGAGTTCCAGGAGCGCTTCGGGTACCCCAGGTTGACCAAGGAGATCAAGGCCAAGGTCTTGGGCCTGAACGGCGCCCGCGTCTACGGCGTCGAGCCGACCACCCGCGACTGCAAGTTCAGCCGCGACGAACTCGAGGAGATCCGGCTTGAGGTGGGCGGTCGGCACGCGACCCACGGACCTCGAAACGCCGCCGAGGTTGCGAAGCTGCGTGAGCACCATCAGGGTTGGCCCGGCTAATCCGGGCTGAGGCGCCGACGATCCCGACGATCTGAGCCTGGATCCACCGAACCGGCCGAGTGAATCCGCTTTCGGCTCCTCGCGCCGGAGAGTTCGATCGGCACCGCAGAAGGCCCTCACGAGTACCCTGGATCACCGCTTCTGACCGGCGCGCCCAAGGATCGTGGGTCCGTCCCCGCGGGCACGCGGTTTCGAAATCGGTCATCTAGCCTGCCCGGCAATGTCAAGCGCAATCATGCATACCAATGCCGGGGCGATCTCCCTGGAGCTGTTCGACGAGGATGCTCCAAAGACCGTTGAAAACTTTCGCAAGCTGTCAGCCGACGGCTTCTACGACGGGCTGGTCTTCCACCGGATAATCCCAGACTTCATGATCCAAGGCGGCTGCCCGCAAGGTACCGGGACCGGCGGACCCGGTTACAAGTTCGCGGATGAGTTCAACCAAAACCGCGTCATCCGCGGCGCCTTGGCGATGGCCAACTCCGGCCCCAACACCAACGGCTCGCAGTTCTTCATTGTCACCGCCGACGCGGCGTCATGGCTCGACGGCAAGCACACCGTGTTCGGTCGCGTGGTCACGGGCATGGAGGCGGTCGACGCGATCGAGGCGACGCCGACCGGGCCGGGCGACCGCCCGATCGAACCGCAGGGAATCGAGCGGATCGAACTCGATGACTGATCGGATCGCGACCGAGCCTGCGCGGGCTGGAGGGTTTTTGGTCGCCGACGCCGTTCGTCCCTCGGCGCGCAGGTCCTGACCGGGGCTGGCTCGCGGGCTCGGTCAGGGTGCGGCTCCCGCTTCTCCGTAAAGAATGACCGGATCGGTGGCTTGCCGTGGGCCGAGCCGTCCGGGCAATTCGGCAGGGTGCCCGGGGGTAGGATGACGCCCCCTCCCTGCTGATCGCCCTTGCGCGCCGCAATCACGGTGCTGACCCGATCGAATTGCTCCGGTGTCAGATTTAGGTTCTGATCGCCACAAGCAACCGGACCGTTGGTGGTGACGACGATCCTCTCGACGTTGTAGACGGTGCCGTCTTGCGGGTCTCGGCGGAGGACTCGCTCTGCGCGGTATCCGAACTGGAGGCGGCGAGGGCATCGAGCCTGGGCTCGCGCGCGGCCCGGTCGTCGAGATGGCCTTGGTAGCAGGCGGAACAGTTCGCGGGCAGCCACCTGCAACTCGCCCTCGAGTTCCGCGTGGGTCAACCCCGCCGCCCCCTCGCCTTCGAGACAGCTCACCAGCGTTTCGAAGTGCTCCGCTGGGACGGGAGTCGAGATCGGTGATCACGTGGCCACCTCCGTGGTCGGCGTTGGTAGAACAACACCGGCTTCGACACCCATCGTTTGACCCTTTTCGGTCTTCGTTGCCGTTTTTGAAGGCCGTTCGCTCGCCTTGCCGGCCCGATCCGCAGCTCAGCGCCGCGAGCGGATCTGTGGACGCCGCAGGATCATGCGTTTTGGGCGTCATCGGTTGTCCCTCCAGGGGAGCCGCACCCGTCTCATATCACAGCGCAAGACGCCGGAGGGCAAACAGCAGCCCGAGCGTGACGCCCGCGAATGGCCATGGGCAAGGCGATTCCCTGCGGCGTCTACGACATGGACTCCCTGATAAAGTCCGCCTCGCGACACGCGTGCAAACGGGGCATGCGTGCAAACGAAAAGATGGGCAGGGTGGTTAAACGGATTCGGGAGTTTTCGCGCGGTTTCGCACTCGGGGTGACAGGCCTCGGCATTGTGCTGGGAATCTTGGGCACCAGTTGCGCGGGTGCATACGGCGCAACCCCGACCCATACCCTGTCGGTCGCAACCTCCGCCGCCGGCTCGGTCACCGGGCCCGGCATCTCCTGTCCGGGTGATTGCTCGCAGATCTACGACGAGGGCACCGCCGTTTCGCTGACGGCAACCCCGAACTCAGGCGCGAGCTTTACCGGTTGGAGTGGCTCCTGTTCCGGCACCGGCTCATGTGCAGTGGTGATGGGCCGGAACCGGAATGTAGGTGCAGGCTTTGGCGGCGACGGTGGCCGTGGTGGTGGGCAATCCCTGAGCCAAATCAGCGCCGGTACCGACCACACCTGCGGCCTTCGAGGCGACGGCTCGGCGGTCTGCTGGGGCGCCAGCGGCGGCCAATCCAACCCCCCGAGCGGTACCTTCACCCGGCTCAGCGTCGGCGGCAATCACACCTGCGGCCTCCGACGCAACGGCTCGGCGGTCTGCTGGGGCTCCAACCACACCGGTCAATCCACCCCCCCGAGCGGCGCCTTCACCCAGCTCAGCGCGGGCGCCGCCCACACCTGCGGCCTCCGAGGCGACGGCTCGGCGGTCTGCTGGGGCTCCGACCACGCCGGTCAATCCACTCCCCCGAGCGGTGCCTTCACCCAGCTCAGCGCGAGCGCCGCCCACACCTGCGGCCTCCGAGGCGACGGCTCGGCGGTCTGCTGGGGCCGCAACGACTCCGGTCAATCCACCCCCCCGAGCGGCGCCTTCACCCAGCTCAGCGCCGGCGGCGATCACACCTGCGGCCTCCGACGCAACGGCTCGGCGGTCTGCTGGGGCCGCAACTACTCCGGTCAATCTGCCCCCCCGAGCGGAGCCTTCACCCAGATCAGCGCCGGCGGCAACCACGCCTGCGGCCTCCGACGCAGCGGCTCGGCGGTCTGCTGGGGCCGCAAAAAATACGGTCAATCTGACCCCCCGAGTGGCGCCTTCACCC
>JAHEXU010000085.1 GCA_023251975.1 bacterium
GTGATCAACGTGCAGAAAGCCGCGCATGTCGAGGCTTATTGCACCTTGATCGGGTGCGCGCCCGGGATTCGCCGATCCGACGAAGATCTTTGCCCGGCAAGCTCGCTGGTTCTCCTCGCGGGACGCCACTTCCAGTTGCTGGCGGGCGGGGACTCCGTGCGCGCCGCTCAGCGGGTCGGCCAGGTCTCAGCGGGGCGGCCAGATCGAGCGCTCGAGGTCACCAAGGTGCAGAAAGCCGCGCAGGTCGAGGCTAATCGCACGTTGATCGGCCGTACGCCCAAAGATTGACGAAGTCCTGCACCGGCGCCCGGGAACTTTGTAACCCGGATATAGCGAGCCGCGGTGACGAAGCGGCGCACCCTCCCACCGATCCGTACCCTGTCGCCGGTGGCTACTCAACAACGCACCCTGATTCTTGTAAAGCCCGACGCCTTCGCGCGGGGATTGACCGGCGAAGTCGTCGCTCGCTTCGAGCGCAAGGGCCTGCGGCCGGTTGCGATGAAGCTCTTGACCGCCGACGAGTCGATCGCCAACCAACACTACGCCGAACACGCCGAGAAGCCATTCTTCGGCGAGCTCGTCTCCTTCATCACCGGCGGCCCGTTGGTCGCGCTGGTCTTCGAAGGCGTCGAGGCGGTTGCGGCGGCGCGCCAGTTGATCGGCTCGACGAACCCGGTTGAGGCGGCAACCGGTTCGATCCGCGGCGACTTCGGTACCGAAGTCACCTTCAACCTGGTCCACGGCTCCGATTCACCGCAGTCGGCGGAGCGCGAGATCGCGATCTGGTTCGGTGCGATCTGACCGCGGTCCGCGCCAGTGCCCCCCGGTCATCCTCGCCTCGGCCTCGCCGCGGCGGCGCGAGCTGTTGCGGGCGCTCGGGATCGAGCATGACGCGATCGCGACCGAGATAGATGAGCTGACCGAGGCGGCCGGTGATCCAGCGGCGCTGGTACTTGAAAACGCCCGCCGCAAGGCTGCTGCCGGGTTGGCGGCGCGGCCCGGCGGCGCCCCTCTCTGGGTGATCGCCGCCGACACCGAGGTCGCGCTCGACGGCCGAGTCTTCGGCAAGGCGGCCGATCGTGAGGCGGCTCGGGACAACCTGCGGGCGCTCGCCGGTCGCACCCACCAGGTCCTGAGCGGGTTAGTCGTTTGCGCCCCCGACGGTGAGCGCCGCGAGGGCGTCGAGCAAACCGAGCTGCACTTCCGCGAGTTCGCCGATCACGAGCTGGAGCGCTACCTCGACAGCGGCGAGTGGCGCGACCGCGCCGGATCGTTTGCCGTCCAGGGGCTGGGATCGATGTTTATCGATCGGATCGACGGGGATCTTGCAACCGTCATAGGGCTTCCAATCGGCTTGTTGATGCGGTTTGCGCCGCAATTGTTCGGCCTGAGTTCTGTGAGCTAAATGTCAGCGTTTACTTACACGAATCCCGCAAAACGGCTTACTCGCTAGACTTCCGCGACTGGCTCCGTCTTTTGGGCGCGACGGTCAAGTACCCGGCAGTTCCCGGTTTTCCTGCAATTTCTGCAATTCGAGCGAGGCGCGACACGCGCACAAACTGACGATGGGTCTGTTCAAATACCTGAGCGGCTTTGGTGGCCGCGACATGGCGGTCGATCTCGGCACCGCAAACACGCTTGTTTACGTCCGCGGGCGCGGCATCGTCCTGTCCGAGCCGTCGGTCGTGGCGGTCGACGCGCGGACCGACGAGGTCCACGCGGTTGGGATGGAGGCGAAGCGGATGCTCGGCCGCACCCCCGGCACGATCCGCGCGATCCGGCCGCTCAAAGACGGCGTAATCGCCGACTTCGATGTCACCGAGGGGATGCTGCGCCACTTCATCCAGCGGGTCCATCAGAGCCGGTTTGCCCACCCTCGGGTGGTGGTTTGCGTTCCCTCCGGCGTCACCGGGGTCGAGAAGCGCGCCGTCGAGGAGGCCTGCCTCGGCGCCGGTGCCCGTCGCGCCTACCTGATTGAGGAGCCGATGGCGGCCGCGATCGGGGCCGATCTGCCGGTCGCCGAACCGACCGGCTCGATGATCGTCGACATCGGCGGCGGCACCAGTGAAGTCGCGGTGATCTCGCTCGGTGGGATCGTCGTCTCGCAATCGATCCGGGTCGGCGGCGACGAGATGGATGAGGCGATCGTCAACCACTGCAAGATCCATCACAAGCTCCTGATCGGCCAGCAAACCGCCGAAGAGGTCAAGCTCGAGCTTGGCTCGGCGGCGCCCCTCGCCGAGGAGTTGAAGACTGAGATCCGCGGTCGCGACATCGTCAGCGGTCTCCCGACCACGGTGATGCTGTCCTCCGAGGAGATCCGAGTCGCGCTCGATGAGCCGGTCGCCCAGATCGTCGCCGCCGTCAAGGACACGCTCGACCGAACCCCGCCGGAGCTGGCCGGCGACATCATGGATCGCGGCATCACCCTGGCGGGCGGCGGCGCGCTGCTGCACGGAATCGATGAGCGGCTGCGCGGCGAGTGCCAGATGCCGGCGCAGCTGGCCGACTCGCCGCTGACCTGCGTCGCGATCGGGTCGGGCCGCTCGCTGGAGGAGTTCGAGGTTATCCACCGCGTCAACGGCCGGCGAAGTTCGGTCGGACTCGGATAGGGGGCGGCTGGGGTGTACCGCAGGCAGGTCCGCCGCCGCAGAGCCACCCTGGTCACCTTGGTGATCACCTCGCTGGTGCTGCTGTCGACCCACTTCACCGAGGGTGAGGGGGGGCCGCTGCACGTGATCCAGCGCGGCATCACCGCTGTCCTCAGCCCGATCTCCGAGGGTGCGGACCGGGTCTTTAAGCCAGCTCGCGACATGATGAACTGGTTCGACGAGACCTTCGCGGCGCGCGGCGAGAACGAGGAATTGCAAGATGAGGTGGTCGACCTGCGCGAGCAGCTCAGCTCCGCCAAGGAGCAGGCCAACAGCGGGCAGCAGCAGGAGGGTCTGCTCAAGATCGACGACTCGATCGCCGCGGTCGGCCTGGTTCCGGTGGATGCCCGGGTGATTATCCGCTCCCCGACCGCTTGGTACGGGACGGTCGGGATCGACAAGGGGTCGAGCGCCGGGATCGCGGTTAATGATCCGGTGATCGCCGCCGAGGGTCTGGTCGGGACGATCTCCGCTGTCACCCCGACCAGCGCCCAGGTCCGCCTGATGAGTGACCACCGCAGCGGTGTCTCGGCCAAGGTGGCGGGCGACGGGCCGTCCGGCCTTATCGTCGCCGAGGTCGGCAACCCCGGTTCGTTGCTGCTCGACTTCATCGAGAGCGAGCGCGAGGTCAAGCCGCAGTCGATTCTGGTCACGGCGGGCTGGGCGACCAACGGGATCAGTTCGAACTATCCGCCCGGGATTTTGATCGGCAGAATCACCCAAACCGAGGTAGCCGAGCAGGACACCTACCAGCGGATCCACGTCGAGCCGTTTGTCGACCTGCGCGAGGTCTCGGCCGTCCAGGTTCTGAGCGGCGATGACGCCGAGGAGCAGGCCGCCAAGGCTGCCGCTGCCGAGCAGGCCAAAAAAGACGCCCAACAACAGGCCCACCAGCAGGCCCAGCAGCAGGCTGAACAGGCGGCGGCGCCGCAACGGCCGCCAGCGCAGGGCGCTGCGGCGGCGAGCCCGACCGCTGGCGCGAGCGGCGGCGGCCCGAACGATGGCGCGAGCGGTGTCGGCGCGAGCGGCGGCGGCCCGAACGGTGGCGCGCAGCGATGATCTTGACCCGGACTATCGTCGCCCGGATAATCGCGCTCGGCGTTGCCGCGGTGATCCTGCAGGCCTCGTTTTTCTCCCAGGTCACCCTGATCGATGCGCCGCTCTCGATCCTGCCAGCGGTCTGCGTCGCCTTCGGCTTGCTTGGCGGCGCGGTCAGCGGAGCCTCGTTCGGCTTCGCGGTCGGGCTGCTCCACGACTCGCTGCTGTTGCAAACGCTTGGGGTCAGCTCGCTGACCTTGATTACCGTCGGCTACCTGGCGGGGCGCTGGCGCGAGGGGTTCGGGTTGACCCACTCGACGGTGCCGCCGCTTCTGAGTGGCGGGCTGACGGTCGTCGCGGCGCTTAGCTTCGGCGCAATCCAGGTGATGCTTGGGGTTGAGGGTGAGATCAGCCCGCTGATCTTGCGTGAAGTTTTGATCCAGGGAATCGTCGCAATTCCGCTCGGCGCGCTCGCCTTCGCCGCGGTACGGCGGGTCGTTCGCCCCGGCCTGGTCGAGGATCCCGATGTGCGCTCGGTTGCGATCACGACCCTGAGCGCTGGCTCGGCGGCGGTCCGCTCCTGGATTCCGAGGCCGAGGTTGCGGCGTCCGCGGCGCGGGATGAGGAGTCGCCGCTCGGAGGGTGACGCCGGGTCCGCCCACGGCACTCTCGGGGTCGGCCGCTCGCGCTCGCGACGCCGCAGTCGCTCTCGCCGACGCGACCACCGCGACACGACCGTCGACGGAAGGGTCAGCGATGGCACTTGAATTCGGCAACGAGAACAAGACGCCGACGACCGCCCAGTTCAGCTTTCGAATCGCGGTGATCGGTGGGATGGCCGTGCTCGCCTTCGCGGTGATCTTCTTTCGCCTCTGGTACCTACAGGTGCTCTCCTCGGATCGATACGCCGCCGCTGCCGCCAACAACCAGATCCGCGAGATTCGAGTCCAGGCGCCGCGCGGCGAGATCCTCGATCGCGATGGTCGAGTCCTGGTCGGGAACCGCAGCGCCCTCACCCTCCAGGTCAACATCAGCGATCTGCCGGGTTTTAGGCCGGAGCGCCACCGGGTCCTGCACCGCGTTTCCGATATCACCGGTATCCCCTACGAGCGGATGATTAAGAAGATCGGGGTGCAGCGCCGACTCGGGATCGGCGCCCCAGTTGCGCTGTTGCGCGACGTTCCCGACGACCTCGTCTTCTACCTGCGCGAGAATGCCGACGAGTTTTCCGGGGTCAGCGTTGACAAGGTCTTCGTTCGCCGCTATCCCGAGGGTTCGATGGCCGCTCACGCGATCGGTTACGTCGGCGAGGTCAGTCGCGACGAGCTTGGTCAGCCCGGATTCAAAGGACTCTCGGCCGGTGACATCGTTGGCAAGGCTGGCCTCGAAGCTGAATACGACCAGCTGATGCGCGGCGCTCCCGGGGTCACCCGGATTCAGGTCGATGTCCGCGGTCGGCCGATTCGATCCGGCGCCGCCACCGGCCATGGATCGAACCTGCCGAGCAACATCGAGAGCCGACTCCCGGTTGCCGGCAACAACCTGGTGACAACGCTGGATCGGAAGATTCAGCGGGCGGGCGAGCAGGGCTTGGCTGACACCGGCCTACCCGGCGCCTTCGTTGCTATGCAAGTCGATGACGGCGCCGTACTCGGCCTCGGATCGGCGCCAACCTACAACCCCGAAATTTTCATCCCGCCGGCCAAGCAGGCGCAGGTGGACAAGGTCTTTGACGAGGACCTGAAGGACCCAGCTTCTGCGGACCGTGCCGTCACCGCCGCCTACCCGGCTGGCTCGACCTTCAAGCTGATCACCGCGTTGGCGGCGCTGCGCGGCGGCCTGATCACCGCCGACGAGGTCGTTTACGACCGCGGCTTCATGTCGCTTTGCAACGACCCCGCCTGCACCACCAAGACCGATTTCACAAATTCTGGCGACCCTGACGGCGACGGACCGCTGGTGCCGCCGCCGAACGGTTCGATGACGATGACTCGGGCGCTGCAGATCTCCTCCGATGTCTACTTCTACCTGCTCGGCTTCGAGGCCGACGGCGGCAACAACATCATCGGCGACAGTGGTTCGACGCCGACCTCGACCGCCGCGCCGAGCGCGGCTGTGCCGACCGCGAGCAGCGCCCCGTCGGCCGATCCCGAGGTGATCCAAAACACCGCCTTCGAGCTCGGATTGGGGGCCGAGACCGGGATCGACCTGCCGGAGGAGACCGCCGGGCTGGTCCCAACCCCGGAATGGCGAAACGCGCTTTACCGCATCGCGCGCTCTCCCGATTCGCCTGCCGGGACGACGGCGAGCTTTGCCGATGGCGAGACTGACCGCCCCTGGTCGGTCGGCGACAACATCAACTTGGCGGTCGGGCAGGGCGATTTGCAGACCGACCCGCTGCAGATGGCGGTCGCCTACGCGGCGCTTGCCAACGGCGGTGACATCGTCCGACCGCACCTCGCCAGCGCGGTTGAGGACCCGACCGGCCGGGTCCTACAAAACATCGAGCCGGAGGCGCGCGGGCACATCGCGATTGACCCGACCGACCGGGCGGTCATCCTCGAAGGTCTGCGAGAGGCGGCGATGACACAGGACGGCACCTCCTTCGAAACCTTCGGTGGCTACCCGATCCAGGTGGCCGGTAAGACCGGCACCGCCGAGGTCTTTGCCGACCACGGGCTCGACCAAGCCTGGTATATCGCCCTCGCCCCGGCCGACGATCCCGAGATCGTGGTCGCGGTTACGGTTGAGCGTGGCGGTTTCGGCGCCGATACCGCCGCCCCGATCGCTAAACAGATCTTCGATGTCGCGCTCGATGTCAACCCAACTCAGGTCGCCCCCGCTGGCGTCTCGACCGCCGAGGCAGAGTGATCGCGATGGCGAGTTCTCGACATCTTCGACCAGGCGCCGGAGCGCCGATCACCCGACCGGGAGCCGCAACCGGTGCTGGCGCGCGCCGGGCCGGCGGCCGCAGCCGTGTCGCCGCGATCGGTGGCGGCGCGATCGGCAGGCTGAGCGGCGGGCTCAGCCGCTACGAGCGCAGCAGCCTGTTCAAACTCGATCCGACCCTGCTTTTTGCGTCGGTCGTCCTGATCCTGCTCAGCGTCGCGATCCTCGGGGTTACAACTCAGGACAACGAGACCGGCGATCCCTACTACTTTCTGATCCGCCAGGCGATCTACGCGGTGCTCGGGATCGCGCTGATGCTGGCGGTCGCGCAGATCGATTACTCGCGTTTTCGCGAGCTGCGGGTCGGGCTCTACACGGTCATGATGATGCCGATCTTCTTGGTCTTGCTGTTGGGCTCGGCGACCCGAGGCTCGCGCCGCTGGATCGAGTTGCCGTTCTTTCGCCTCCAACCGTCGGAACTCGGCAAGGTTTTGTTGATCGTCGCGCTGGCGGCGTTCGCGCTCGAGGTGACCCGGGCTGGATCGGAGCGGCGCCGGACGATTCGGCTGGTGGCGCTGGGGCTGTTTCCGGCCGCGGTTGTGTTCGTTCAGCCCGACCTCGGAACCGGTTTGGTCTACGGCGTCATCACCGCCACGGTGATGTTTATCGGCGGCGTCAGCCGACGACATTTCGTCGCACTCGGCGGGATCGCCGTCGCGGCGGCTACGATTGTCCTCGTCGTCGCACCGGCGCTTGGCGGCCCCTCGCTTTTGCAGGGGTACCAGGTGGAGCGGTTGACATCTTTTTTGAACCCGAGCGACGATCCGTCCGATGCTGGCTACCACCTACAACAGTCAAAAATCGCCGTCGGCTCCGGCGGCAAGTTCGGCCAAGGTGCCGACTCGAGCCAGTCGCCGTACGGCTTTTTGCCGGAAGGTCGGACCGACTTCATCTTCGCGACGATCGCGGAGCGCTGGGGGTTCGTCGGTTCCGCTCTTATTTTGTCCTTATACGCCCTGATTATCTGGCGGGCGTTGCGCATTCTGATGCTTTCTAAAAACCTCTACGGCAGCATGATCGCGGGAGGAATTGCCGCGATGTTGATGTTTCACGTCTTCATCAACGTCGGCATGAACCTCGCGATCATGCCGGTGACCGGGATTCCGTTGCCGCTGATGAGCTACGGGGGATCCTCGGCGCTTGTCACCTTCGTGGCGATCGGTCTCCTGCAGAGCATCTATATCCAAGCGCGACTCGCCTCCGGAACCAGGGCACAACCCTTGTTCTGAGGTGAGCTAGTTTGAGAAAAAAGATCCTCGTATCGGTCGACGCGGGCGAGACCCGAGTTGCGATGCTTGAAACCGACGGTAAGCCAGCCCGATCGCGCCGACGCGGCCGCGAAGGCGGAGGCGCCGAACCGACCGACCAAGCCGAGGCAGCCACAACCGCCGCCCCGGCCCCGGCTCCGGCCCGCAATTGGCGGGTCGCCGAGCTTTACGTTGAGCGCCGTGGCCAGCGCTCGATCGTCGGAAACATCTACAAGGGGGTGGTCGACAACGTCCTGCCCGGGATGGAGGCTGCCTTCGTCGACATCGGGCTCGAGCGCAATGGCTTCTTGCACGTCGATGAGATCGTCACCGCAGACGGCAAGGCGGTGCCGCGGCGCGGCCACGGCAAGGGCCGGGCGATCGACGAGCTGATCAAACCGGGCCAGGAGCTGATCGTGCAGGTGGTCAAGGATCCGCTGAAGACAAAGGGGGCGCGGCTCTCGATGCAGCTCTCGATCGCGGGTCGATATCTCGTCTACATGCCGCAAGGCGGTGGCGCCGGGGTCAGTCGTCGGCTGCCCGACGAGGTTCGCGGCACCCTGCGCAAGCAGCTTGAGCGCGCCTACTCCGGTGCCGGCGGGATGATCGTGCGGACCGCCGCGTTGGGCGCTGGCCAGGATGAGTTCGAGCGCGAGATCGCCTACCTGCAAAAGCTCTACGAGGTCTTGGAGCGTCGCGCCGAGGCGGCGCCAGCGCCGTCGATGGTGTTTCAGGAGGCCGACCTCTCGATCCGAGTCCTGCGCGACATCCCGGCGGATGAGTTCGATGGCGCCCTGATCGACGACCAAAAGCAGTACGAGCGGGTTACCGGCTTCTTCCAGCGAACCGGCCCCGAGCTGGTCGACTCGGTCGAGATGCACGAGGCCTCGGAGCACCTGTTCGCGCGTTACGGGGCCGAAAAGGCGTTCGAGTCGACCCTGTCGCGACGGGTTGACCTGCCCTCCGGCGGCTACCTGATCATTGATTACGCCGAGGCCCTGACCGTGGTCGACATCAACACCGGCTCGTTTACGGGCCGTGGCAAGGGACGGCTTGAGGACACGATTACCAGGGTCAACGTCGAGGCGGCCGACGAGGTGGTGCGGCAGCTGCGGCTGCGCGATATCGGTGGGATCATCGTGATCGACTTCATCGACATGGCTAAGGCGCGAAACCGCGACCAAGTTCTGAAGACGCTGCGGCGGGCGCTCGAGGGCGATCGGACCAAGACCTATGTCGTTGAGGTGTCGCCGCTCGGGCTGGTCGAGATGACCCGCCAGAACGTCACCGAGGGGGTACGGGAGATCCTCACCGAGACCTGTCCGGCCTGTGAGGGCGAGGGGGTGGTGCGCTCGGCCGAGACGGTTGCGATCGAGGCGCTGCGGCGGCTTCGAGATGTCGCCGCTGGCGGCGCCGATCACGAGGCCTTCCTGATTCGGGCAAATCCCAAGGTCGCGGCGCGGCTGGTTCATCCCGAGTCGGGGCTATCGGAGCTTGAGCAGGAGACCGGTAAGGCGTTTCACTTCGAGGGCGGCGAGGCGCTGTCGATCACCACCTTCGAGGTGACCGAGCGCGGCAGTCGCGAGGAGATCGAGCGCCGCGCCTTGCCGTTCGCGGTCGGCGACGAGGTCCTGGTGACGATTGCGGAGCCACACATGTTCAATGCCCACGACGCGGTTGCCAGGATTGATTCCTACCTGGTCTCGATCAGTGGCGCCGCCCCGTATGTCGGCGAGCGCAAGCTGGTTCGAATCGACGGGGTCGAGCGCGCAACAGCGGCCGCATCGTTGGTTGACGCTGACCCGGCCGTCGCCGGACCGAGCGACGGCAAGTCGGACTCGGCGCGCGGCCGATCGCGACATCGCCGCTCCGGCTGACGATCGCTAAGCTACCCTGCCCGACGGGTCTGCGGGCCCGCCCGATGACGTGCGTCCCAAACTGATGTCCGACCAAAGCACCACAACCGAAGCCCCGACGACCTACGCGATTGTCGAGTCCGGCGGTAAGCAGTACCGGGTGTCGGAGGGCGAGGCGATCGTGGTCGACCGCGTTGCCGAGGCCGAAGGCGCCTCGGTCAGCCTTCGCGCGGTGATGTTTCGCGATCCCGAGCGGATCGTGATCGAGCCAACCGAGACGAGCGAGATCAGCGTCTCGGCGACGGTTGCCGAGCACTTTCGCGGCGAGAAGATTCGGGTCGCGACCTACAAGTCAAAGAAGGGCAGTTCGCGCGCGATGGGGCATCGCTCCGAGCTGACCAAGCTCGAGGTGACCTCGGTCGCGCTTGGCGGCGGCAAGCCGAAGTCCGAGCCCGCCGCCGACAAGGAGAACAGCGATGGCGCATAAGAAAGGCCTCGGATCGAGCCGCAACGGTCGCGATTCGAATCCCAAATTCCTCGGCGTCAAGGTCTTTGCGGGCCAGAGCGTCAGTGGCGGCGAGATCATCGTTCGCCAGCGCGGGACCAGGTTTTGGCCCGGCGAGGGCACCGGGATCGGGCGCGACCACACGATCTTTGCGACCCGCGCTGGCAAGGTCGACTTTCGCACCTCGCGTCGCGGCCGCGTGATCAGCGTCAGCGAGTAGCGACCGCTCGGGGCGGATCGCACCCCGCCGTGCTCTACGACAAGGCCAAGGTCCAGGTCAGCGGCGGCGACGGGGGCAACGGCGCGATCAGCTTTCGCCGCGAGGCGCACGTCCCGCGTGGCGGCCCCGACGGCGGCGACGGCGGTCGCGGTGGCGATGTTGTTCTGGTCTGTGACAGCTCGCGGCGCGATCTCTCGGAGATGCGATTCTCGATGCACTTCAAGGCGGGCCGGGGTGGGCACGGAAGCGGCCAAAAGCGCCACGGCGGCCGTGGCGAGGACCGTCATGTTCGAGTGCCGCCGGGGACACAGGTGGCAGGGCTCGAAGGCGATCGGTTTGACCTGCTTGAGCCGGGGCAGCGGGTCGTGGTCGCTCGAGGCGGCAGCGGCGGACATGGCAACCGCCGCTTCGCCGGACCGACTCGGCAGGCGCCGCGGTTTGCCGAGTTTGGGCTCGAGGCCGATCAGGGCTGGATCGAACTGCGGCTGAAGCTGCTTGCCGACTGTGGATTCGTCGGGCTGCCGAACGCTGGCAAGTCGTCGCTGTTACGCCGCCTAACCCGCGCCAACCCAAAGGTCGGCGACTACCCGTTCACCACCCTGGAGCCGGTGCTGGGGACGATCGAGACCGACGATCGCCAGATCGTCCTGGCCGATATTCCGGGATTGATCGAGGGTGCGGCCGAGGGGGCCGGACTGGGCCACGAGTTTCTCGCTCACGTCGAGCGCTGCCGCGTCTTGGTCCACCTGATCGAGTTGCCGGCGGCGGCCGGATCGAGCGAGGAGGCGGTTGCGATGATGCGCGAGGCCGAGGCGACGGTGGCGGCTGAGTTGGCGGCGCACGGCGGTGGCCTTGAACTCTTACCGCGCCTCACGGCGCTGTCAAAATGCGACCTGGTCGATCCGGCCACCCACCCCGCATTGGCTGTCGCGTGGCGGCAGGCTGCGCCGGATGGCGGCTCGCCGTGGCTGATCTCGGCGGCCGCCTCGATCGGACTCGATGAACTGACCGCCGCGATCGCCGCCGCGGTCGGCGACGGCGCGTCCGATCGGGCCGTCGGGCCTCCCGAGTTTGAGGTTGAGCACGCCACCTACCGACCCGCCGCCGATCAGGGCTTCGAGGTCGTGCGCGAGCAGGAGACGGGCTCCTATCGGGTTGTTGGACGCGGGATCGAGGTCTTGGTGCGGCGCCACGACCTCACCAATCCCGAGGCAGTCGAATACCTGGAGCGGCGGCTCCGCGAGATCGGCGTTTTGAAGGCGCTGGTCGATGCAGGATTCGCCCCCGGCGACGAGGTTCGAATCGGCGAGGAGAGCTTCGATTTGTGGCCGTGAACCGTTCGATCTGTGGCCGTGAACGGTAGTTCGGCGCCGCGAGCTGGTTCTGTGGACCGATTCTGTAGTCGCGGGTCGCGTGACACCGCGCCCGTCAGGTCTTTGAACGACTCGGCTGGCGCCGGTTCAACGCGGCGCCGTCAGCCTGGAACTCCTTGATGACGGTCGTCATCAAGCGCTCCTCGATTGTCGCCGACGCCGACGGCGGGCTCCGTGCGGCGGTGCTCGATCAGGTCTGCGCTCAGGTGGTCGAGCCCAAGGTGGGGGGATCCGGGCTCGGCTAACCTGAGCGAATGTCCCGAACGACTGAATCCGCAGCCCGCGGGGGCGCCATCACCGACGCCGCGGCGTCGAACTCGGTCAGCGCGATCTGCGCCGCCGCCAAGGTGGCCTCGCGGGTCTTGGCGAGCGCCTCGAGCGAGCAAAAGGACCGCGCCCTGGCGATCCTCGCCGAGTTGATCGAGCAACGGGCTGAGCAGATTCTGGGCGCCAATCAGGCCGATCTGAGCGATCCTCGCGCGATTGGCCTCGAACCGGCGCTACTCGACCGGCTTGAGCTCAATGCCGCGCGGGTTGCGGCGATCGCCGCGGGGGTTCGGGCGGTGATTGCGCTTGCCGACCCGGTTGGCGAGGTCCTGGAGGCACGGACGATCGAAGCCGGGGTCGAGCTCGAGATGCGACGGGTTCCGATCGGCGTGGTCGCGGTGGTCTATGAGGCTCGGCCGAACGTCACGATCGACTGTGCGGCCCTCTGTTTGAAGAGCGGTAACGCGATCGTCCTGCGAGGCTCCAGTTACGCTGCCCGCTCAAACCGGGTTCTGTCCGAGATCGTTGTCGAGGCGCTTCACGCCGCCGGGTTGCCAGCCGACGCGGTTGCGCTGCTCGACGGCGCCGACCGCGCTGAGATGGCCGAACTCGTGACCCAAGACGGGGTTGTCGACCTGGTCATCCCGCGCGGGGGTGAGGGCCTCAAGAATGCCCTCAAGGAGGTCGCAACGGTGCCGGTGATCTACGCCGCCTCGGGTAACTGCCACGTTTATGTCGATCTCGGTGCGGACCTCGGAAAGGCGCTCGCGATCATCCTCAACGCGAAGACGCAGCGACCCGGAGTCTGCAACGCTGCGGAGACGCTGCTGGTCCATCGCGGGGCGGCCGCCGATTTCCTCCCCGAGGCGCTGGCGGCACTGAGCGAGGCCGGGGTTGAGCTGGTCGGCGACGAAGCGACCCGGGCGCTTGCCGCGCCAGTGGCGGTAGGTCGCGCCGACGAGGAGGACTACCGGACCGAGTACCACGCGCTGAAACTTTGCGTCGCGGTAGTTGCTTCGCTTGACGCCGCGATCGCGCACGTCAATCGCTACGGCTCCGGGCACTCCGACGCGATCGTCACCGGCTCGCCGACCTCGGCGCAGCGCTTCGCCGCTGAGGTTGACTCCGCCTGCGTCTACATCAACGCCTCGACCCGCTTCACCGATGGCTTCGTCTTTGGCCTTGGCGCCGAGATCGGCAACTCGACTCAGAAGCTGCACGCCCGCGGCCCGATCGGTCTGCGCGAACTCTGTACCTACAAGTACGTATTGAGCGGCGACGGCGCGGTTCGCGGCTGACAAGGCGCGACCGAGGCTAGGTGACGGTATCTACGGCGCCTGCGCAGCGGTGGTGATTCTCGGGAGCGACGCTCGGCAGATCAGGTCGGTGAGGTCCGTCGGCGGATTGATGAGCTGCGAGATGCGGTCCTAGCTGGCAACCGAGGACTGCCCGGTCACCGGCAAGCTCTATGCCGTCCAGGGCGGCATGATCGCCGAGTGCAACAACTGGATGGTCGGCCTCGAGCACCTGCAGCGAAGACTGGACGATCGAGGGCATCGCCGCACAACTCGGCGCCCCTGCACCGGCCTGAGTTTCAAGCGCCATCGGCTCGGTCGCTCGTATCCAGGCTTAACCGCGCCTGTCGAGACGACCACAGGCGGCTCCGCTGCCTCGGCTGGTGTTCAACCTCGTGTGGGCCTGCAGGAACTGTGGATGGGTGGCGCGAGCGAGCAGGCCGGTGCCGCTCATCAGGCAGGTTCGCAGCCGCGCCACTCCTCGCGCGTTCGTCGTCGCGTGGGCGCGGCGGACCGTCACACGCACGTGCGGGATTGCCGGTCTGACCAGGGCACGGACCCACCTTCGCCGGCCGGTGGGCACCCGGCGGGGACTCAGGCGCAACGAGAGCTTGGCGCAGGGATTCCGGGGGATCCGGAAGCTGGCAGGCGTCGGCTTGTGGATCACGCAGCCGCCGTCGGTCGTGATCGTCACCGCTGACCCGGCCGCTCCGATCAGCAGGGTCCGCCCGCGGCGGCGCAGGCGTACGATCCGGTCCGGGGGTTCGTCGAAGGCGTAACCAAACTCCCAGATCCGGCCGTGCGTCGCGACGGTGTCGTTGACCCAGCTGGTGGCCCGCTCGGCGACCGGCTTGAACAGGCCCCAGCCGAGGACCTCACGGACCTGTCCGTTGAAGTTCGGCCAGGTGTGACCGCCGTGGCGGGGCCTGTAGGTGACATCGACCCCGGTGGCCTGCAATGCCGCGTGCCAGCTGTCGGAAGCTGGCCGGATGATCTCGCCCTCGGCCAGTAGGTCGTAGGGGTAGGTCGGGTAGTTTGGGTCCTCCTCCG
>JAHEXU010000245.1 GCA_023251975.1 bacterium
TGTCGGAGATCGTGCGCTTGCGCGTTGCTGTGCCATAGGGATGGAGCGCGACCACGTCGATCTTGGAATGATCAACCCGCCCTAAAATCCCCCTCTCCCAGTCCTTCCAGTGGATTGTAGCGGCCAGCGCAATATCAGGAGTACATGGGACCCTCCGATCGACCCTGTCCGATGGTGCACATAGCGGAGCTGTGGAAGCCTGGATCGCCGAGTACGTCGCCGTGTAGAGCGCGGCATACTCCCCCTCCCAATCGTCGTCGCCAAGATCGTCGGGGTCGTCGTTTAGGCCCTCGCCATCGAGGCTGCACTCGAAGTGATCAACCTCTGCGCTCGGTAAGCCGGTGTAGGTGAAGCTGACCGAGGGAGATCCACTTCGGCTCCCTTCGACGGGGCCGGAGGTGATCGTCGTGTCGGGGGTGGTGGTGTCGATGTTGAAGGCTCGGGTCGCGGGGCTCGGGTCGGCGGTGCCGAGCGAGTTGAGCGCGCGGACGGCAAAGCTGTGGGCGCCCTCGGCGAGGGCGCTTGCGGCGGTATGGGAGGCACCGGGGCCCGAGCAGGGGCCGAAGGCGGCGGCGGCGAAGCGACATTGGAAGCTGGCGGCCGCGGTCGTCGAGGAGAAGCCGAAGTTCGGTGTCTGGTCGCTGGTCGGCCCCGAGGGGCCGGAGTCGACCGCCACCGAGCCGGTGCAGTCGGCGGAGGTATAGAGCTTCACGGTAGAGGCAGCCTCGGCTGAGCCGACGAGCTTTGGCGAGTTGTTGTTGGCCGGGGAGGCCGGGGCCGAGGAGGCGATCGAGGGTGTCGCGGGGGGCCCGGTGTCCACCGTGACGGTCTGGCTTGCGGGCGAGGGGTCGGGGTTGGTCGCCGTGTCTACCGCCCGGACCTGGAAGGTGTGCGACGCGGCGGAGAGCGACGAGGTTGTAAACGGCGAGGAGCAGGAGCTAAACGGGCCCGCGTCAAGCTTGCACTCGAAGCTCGAGCTGCCCCCGGTTGCATGGAAGGCGAAGGTTGGGGTCGAGTCGTTGGTCGGGTTGTTCGGGCTGCCGTCGAGCACCGTGTCGGGGGGCGAGGAGTCCTCGATGTAGGTGAGCTTGGCCGAGCAGGGTGAGGTGTTGCTGGCGGCGTCTAGCGCGGTCGCGGTGAGATCGATCGTGGAGTCCTCGGCGACGGTGATCGTGATCCCCGGGCCGGTGAAGTTGGCGACCGTCTCGGTCGCCTCAGGGTTCGCACCAGCGCAAGTGGGATTCTTGTAGAGCTTGATCGTCGTCGGGGCGCCGGTTGTGACGGTGCCCTTGACCTTGGGGTTGTTGTCGTTGGCCGGGGAGTGAGGGTCGGTGAGGGTCGGCGCTGCGGGGGCCGTCAAGTCCTCGATGTAGGTGAAGGGGCGCCGAGCAGGCCGAGGTGTTGTTGGCTTGGTCGGTCGCGGTCACCTTGAAGGTTGTCGAGGTGTCCTTTGCGAGCGCGACGGCAAGGCCCGGGGTCGAGAAGCTCGCGGCCGATCGCGTCATCGCCACCGAGTCCGTCCGCGCCTTGCCAGGCCAAGGCCATCCGCGACCGATCCGGTCGCGGGATCCTCTCCAGCGTGATCAGCCACCCGAGAGGGCACCGCCAAACTCATCGCAGGGCTGCGATCCGTTCCCCGCGATTCCCGGACTGTCCTGGGTGAGAAACTGATCGCCACTTGTGTCGAGGCCCGTCAAGGCGCCGTAGAGGACGTGAACGGCACCGCCGTTGCCACAGGGATCTTGGGCCTCGCCAATCGCGAGGTCGAGGATCCGATCGCCGTTGAAATCGGCAAACGACACCCGACGGCCGAAGAAGTCCGCCCCATTTGCCCCATCCTCGGCGAGGGCGGGATCGGCCTGGCTGAGGAACTGGTCGGCCTCCAACGTCAAGCCCTTCGGCGAGCCGTAGATCACGTGGGCGCCGCCGTCGAGGTAGGTGACCACGTCGCGAAATGGAACTCCGGCGGCGAGTTCGGCGAAGCCATCGCCGTTGAGATCGCCCGCTGCCAGAATTTGACCGAAGAAGCTGCGGCCGGGTCCCCCTCCCGCCAGCCCCTTCGATTGTTCAGTGAAGAAGCGATCACCGTCGGTCGAAACACCCTCGCGAGAGCCGTAGAGAACGTTGAGCCCACCGCCCGCGTCGCGAACGTTGATCACGATGTCGCTGTAGCGATCGCCGTTGAAGTCAGCGGCGACGATCGGGCTGCCAAACTCGTCGCCGAACTGGGCGCCGTTTCCGGCCATTCCCGGGGTGTCTTGGGTGATCATCTGTGGGTGGGCGGCGCGCAGACCCTTACGGCTGCCGGAAAGTACGACGACCGCACCCTTGGCGTCCTCCATGCCATCCACCTCGCGGCGATCGGACCCCGGCGCGCCGACCACGAGATCACGGCGGCGATCGCGATCGAAGCGGCCAAGCGCGAGGTCGCTGCCAAAGTAACTATCCCCCGCGGACCCCAGCAGCCGATCGCCACGGATGATCCGAACGGCCCCGGGACGAAGGCCGCGGGCGCTTCCGTGCACGATCAGCACCGCGCCGACCTCAGGCCCGTTCGCTCGCGCATAGGTTGGGGCGCCGACCGCAAGGTCGGGGTAGCGGTCGTCGTTGAACCGCCCGCTCAGCATGGGGCCGCCGAACAGCCCTTCGCTGTAGCCGGTCTGCTTGTGCCCGGTCAGCTTTTCGATCGTCAGCAGGCGGTTTCCGCGCACCACCAGGCCATCACTGCTCCCGTTGAGGATGTGGACCACCGAGTATTGATTCTCGACGAACTGCCGGATCGCGAGCTCGTCGTAACCGTCGCCGTTGAAGTCGCCGTATCCGAACCCTGATCCGAACCCGCCCTGCCTTGGATCGTCGGTGTTCTTCATCCCCGGCGTGTAGGGGGTGAACCACTGGCTCGCCGCGCTGGCGAGCCCGCTCGGGCCGCCGTAGAGGACGGTCACCGCCCCTTCCTGTAGCGGGTCGCAATGGCAAAGCCTTTCGCCAATCGCGCCGATCGCCAGGTCGGCGTAGCCGTCGCCGTTGAAGTCGGGGCGGGGCCGAGCCGACGCAGTGTCGGGAACCGCGAGCAACCCGGCGAGGCGGCAGACAAGGAGGATTGCGAGTGGGCGCGGCCTCGCGATGGGCGCAGCCGCTCTCACGGTCGCCTGCCCCGCACCCGCTTCAGGCTCTTCCAGGCAAGCTTCTTCAGCGACCGATCGTGGCTGACAACCCCTGCTCCCTCGTTGGAGTAGGAGGTCGTGTTGTAGTTGCGGTCTGCCTCGGGGGTCAGCGGGTCGTCGATCAGCTTGTGGATCACCACCATCTCTACCTTGTATGGCCCGTTTCGAAGCTCGTTGTAGATCTCGACCAGATCCGCCGCCTGCTCGGCGTCGGTCTCCTCATACCAGGTCTTACCGAAACCGTTATCTGAGGTTTGGACCCCAACTTCGGTCACCCACAGCCGCCGTTTGTGGGGTTGCGGGCCGAGCGCGTTGTCGACGATCGTGCGGGCGTCCTAGACCTGCTTCCTGACGGCGTCCGGGATCGAAACTAGCGGACGCTCGTGGTTGTACTCCGCGAGCGTCCGATATGGATGCAACGCGACTCGGTCGATCTTGGTCTTGTAGGCGCCGTCGTTGATGTCGGGACCCGTGTCGATCTCGCGAAGGACCCCCCTAATCCAACGCTTCCACGAGATGGAGCCGT
>JAHEXU010000086.1 GCA_023251975.1 bacterium
GCATCGACGAACTTGAACCGCTCTCACCCGCGCTCGCCGCGTGAGTGGAGCGAACTTGCGGCGGGCAGCACTTAGACTGCCCCCTTGGAGTCTTCGAGGCTACGCGACCCCCCCAATTGTCAACAGACAACCGCGAGACGGCGGAGATGAGCCCGGCGGAGGCGACCGATCCCAGCTCCCGGACATCTTTGCGGAAGGCCGAATCGCGGGTCTCGTGCCGCCCAGTCGGGTCGAAATCCGCCTGACCGCCCACCGCTTTTTCGGATTTCATTCCCCGCCGCCGCTGATCGCGAAGGTCTAGCGGTTCCGCGCGAATCCGAACGGCGCCTCCTCGTTTTCGATGGCGGACTGCCCAGGACCTCGGATTTGTGATTACCTGGCGGATCCTGTGCCCCAACCATTGGATCGAATGCAAGCCCAGGATTTCGTGCTGTTCAACGCCGCGCTCAGTCTGGCCGAGCCATGGCAGGTCGTGTCGGTTGAGTTCGATGCGGCAACCAAGCGGCTCGATCTGAGGATCGACTTCCCGCCCGACGCGACGTTCTCCTGCCCGGAGTGCGACCTGGCTGGCTTGAAGACGTATGACAGCTCGGAGCAGGAGTGGCGACATCTCGACTTCTTCCAGCATCAGGCCCACCTGAAAGCGCGGGTGCCGCGGATCGACTGCCCGGAGCACAATCTGACCCAAGTCGCGCTGCCGTGGTCGACCGAGCAATCGGGGTTCACCCAGTGGTCGAGGCGTTGATCACCCACCCTCAACGAGGCGCCAATCGATCGCCGGCCAGCTGGCCGGCGATCCGGTTGGGGATCGCCGATCAGCCGGGCGGCGGTGGCCTTTGCGCCTCGGCGCCGAGGCTGATCCAGCGGTGGGCCGCCGTCCCGTGCAGGATCGCGGCGAGGGTACCGAGCGGGGCCCCGAAAAAAAACAGAACGCCGAGGCCGCCGCCGCGCGGCCCTTGCTTGAGCAGCTCGGTCGAGATCATCAGCGCCGCGGCAGCGACGAAGGCGATTGCAAACAGCGTCCAACCGCACCACGATGCGCGCCCGTCCGAGGTCGCCGAAATCGCCAGTACCACCAGGGCGAGCCCGGACGCGATCAGGGCGAACGAGAGGGTCGGCAGCAGGTCGACGATTCGGCTCCCGACGAGGGGCAGGAGCGGGAAGATCGCGACGCTGAGCCCGCTCAGGCAGGCCAGCGCAACCGACTGCCACTCGGTGCTGTCGGTTGGCGGGATCTCGGGGCGTCGCGCCGCCGCGATCGTCGAGCCGCCAGCCAGTCCGATCGCGGCGAGCGCTCCACAAAACAAAGCGACGATCGCAACGAACGGGCCGACGGCGCTGGCCGGTGTGACCGAGGTCACCCAGATCACGGTGAAGCTGAGGTGGCCGCAAAAGGCGCCCAGGGTCAGTAGCGCGATGATCAGGCGGGGCGTCGAGGCGAAGCCGCCGCGCACCACCGCGATCAGCGCGAGCGACGCCACCACCAGAAGCAGATCGGCCCAACCGGTCAACTTCCACAGCGTCGCGTCGAGCGCCTGCCCCGAGCCACCCCAGGGGAGGATCGTCGAGAAGATCGCGATCGCGGCGGCGGCGATCGCGAACTGGCCTGCGGTCGAAGGCCGAGTGGGTTGTCCCGGCGACGGCTCGGCGGAAACCGAACGCGTGCTCACGACGGCACCGGCGCGGTCGCCTGCCACGGGGTTTCACCGGCGCGGATCGCGCCGGCGTAGGCGGCGAAGCGGCCGCCCACGATCGCCGCGCGCGCACCCTCGACCAGCGCCTTGGTGTAGGCGAGGTTGTGGATTGTGAGCAAGCGCGCGGCGGTGATCTCGCCGATCTTGGCAAGGTGGCGCAGGTAGGCTCGCGAGTGCCCGGCGCAGGTCGGGCAGGGGCAGCCGTCGACCAGCGGCGCCGGATCGCGGGCGTAGCGGGCCTTCGCGACTTCGAACCGATAGCGCCGCTCGGGATCGGGGCCGAGCGCGACCCCGTGGCGGCCGAGTCGGGTTGGGACGGCGCAGTCAAAGGTCTCGATCCCGAGGCCGATCGAGTCGATCAGATCGTCCGGCTCGCCAATCCCGAGTAAATGTCGCGGCGCCGCGACGGGAAGCTGTGGCAGGGTCGCCGCCAGGACCGCGCGCATCTGCGGCTTGTCGCGTCCGAGGGTGCCGCCGATCGCAATCCCATCGACCGCGGCGGCCGCCACCCGCTCGACCGAGCGCGCCCGCAGTTCCGGATAGACCCCACCCTGGACGATCCCGTAGACCGCCTGGTCCGACGGGCCGTGCTCGCCGTGCCAGCGCAGGCAGCGATCTAGCCAGCGATGGGTCCGCTCGGTCGAGGCGGCGGTGTAGTCGAAGTCGGCATGAAACGGGGTGCACTCATCGAAGACCAGCGCAATGTCGGCCCCAATAGCGGCCTGAACCGCCATCGAGCGCTGCGGCGTCAAAAGCTGCGGCGAGCCGTCGAGGTACGAGCGAAACGCGACCCCGTCCTCGCCGATCGAGAGCACCGACCCGTGGCTGGAGCGACCGCCGCGCCGCCCCTTGATCTCGTCGGCCACCCCACCGTGAGCTAGCGAAAAAACCTGGAAACCACCTGAATCGCTGATCAGAGCACGGTCCCAGCCAGCGAAGCCGTGCATCCCGCCGAGCTCAGCGAGCAATTCCTCCCCCGGCGCCAACATCAGGTGGTAGGTGTTGCCGAGGATCATCTCGAAGCCGAGGCTGGCGAGGTCGGCGCTGCTCAGCCCTTTGACGCTGCCGCGGGTCGCCAGCGGCACGAACGCCGGGGTCTCGACCGGCCCGTGCGGGGTGTGGAGAATCCCAGCGCGAGCGCTGCCCTCGCGGGCGACGATCTCGAAGCGAAGCCTGGCCGGGTCTTGACGCACCGGGCAAATCTAGATGCTCGCCCGCCGAACGGCCACAACGACAGCGAGGCGGCCCGTCTCATCGACACACCGCCTCGCAGCCCGCGGTAGCCGCCGAGGGCTGACGAGCCGTCCTCCCAACGGCGCCCCGAAGGCACGCCGCCAGCGCTCGTCACGTCGTTAGGCTTGGTTCTCCGCCTCCGCCTCGCTTCCCTGCGCCTCGATCGCCGCCGGTCGCGGTCCTGCAACCGTGATCTTGTGCGGTTGGCGCTCCGCCGGCTTCGGAATCCGTACCTCGAGCACCCCGTTCTCGTAGCCGGCGCTCACCGCCGCGGGGTCAACTCCCTTTGGCAGCGCGACCGAGCGCGAGAAGCTGCCCTGGACCCGCTCGAAACGGTAGTAGCCCTCAACCGAGTGATCGGCCGCGAACTCGCGCTCGCCGGAGATCCGCAGAACCCCGTCCTTCACCTCAATTGCGATTTCGTCTTCGCGCAGCCCGGGTAGATCAGCGGTCAGGATGATCTCCTCGCCGCTCGCCACCAGGTCGATCGGCGGCACCCAACGGCGCCCCCGCTCGCTCGCGCCCAGGCTCTCGAAAAGCCCCTCGGTTTGCGGGTTTGCCACCCAACATGCCAGTCGTGTCATTGTCGTCTGTCCTCCTCGGTCGGAGACTCGGTATCGCAGCCGCCGACGATTAGATTTACTTGCAGAGAGAAACTTAGCATATCTGCGTTGGTTCAACTCAGATCTTGCGGGACGGCGAACTGGCCCCACGAACCCGCCCCACCGGGGGAGGGGACGAAAACCGACCGCAACGGTGGACCTGCAGGACGCCCGGCTCGCTAGGCGGGCGGGGCCAGCAACGAGCGCCCGGTCATTGCTTCGGGCTGCGGGATCGCGAGCAGAGCGAGAATCGTCGGAGCGACATCGGCGAGGATGCCGCCGTCACGAAGCGACCAGCCCACCTCGGTGACGATCAGCGGGACCGGATTCAACGAGTGAGCGGTGTTCGGCGACCCGTCGGGCTCCAGCATCTGCTCGGCGTTGCCGTGATCGGCGGTGACGATCAGGATTCCGCCGCCTCCAAGCACGGCGTCGCAGACTCGGCCAAGACAGGAATCAACCGCCTCGATGGCTGTGACGGCGGCCGGAATCACGCCGCTGTGTCCGACCATGTCGGGGTTGGCGAAGTTGATGATCCCGAAGCGGTACTCGCCACTCTTCCAGCCCTCGACGAAGGCGTCGGCGGCGGCGGCGGCGCTCATCTCGGGGCGCTGGTCGTAGGTTGCGACATCGCGCGGGCTGGCGACCAGACGGCGCTGCTCGCCAGCCCACTCCGCCTCCCGACCTCCGTTGAAGAAATAGGTGACGTGCGCGTACTTCTCGGTCTCGGCGACGTGGAGTTGGGCCGCGCCAGCCGCCGCGAGGACCTCGGCCAAGGTGGTGTCGGGCGCCCTCGGTGCAAAGGCGATCGGATACGCCCAGCCCTCCCGGTAGCGCGTCATCGTCACCAACTCGACCCCGACCCGGCCGGGCCGCGAGAACTCATCAAACT
Organism: bacterium; assembly: GCA_023251975.1. GTDB lineage: Bacteria > Actinomycetota > Thermoleophilia > Solirubrobacterales > 70-9 > JAHEXU01. The sequence goes on from JAHEXU010000086.1 coordinate 4,422, forward strand.
GCGGATCGGCGATCGCGGCGACGATCTCGCGCATCCGGTCGGGGCGGAAGTTGAAGCAGACGACGACATCGTCGCGGCCAATCCCCCCGTAGTCGCCGATCACGGTCGGGGCGATGAACTCGTCGCTCTCACCGCGCCGGTAGGCGGCGACGACGGCGGCCGAGGCGGTCTCGGCGCGCTCACCCTGGGCGGCGGCGATCGCCGCCCAGGCACGCTCGACCCGATCCCAGCGGCGGTCGCGGTCCATCGCGAAAAAACGCCCGCCGACGGTCCCGACTCGGCCTGCCCGGGTCAGCCAGCGCTCGAGCTCGGCGATGTAGGCGGTACCGCCGCGGGGGGAGGTATCGCGGCCGTCGGTCAGAGCGTGGACGATCAGATCGGGGACGCCCTCCCGCGCCGCCAGCTCGATACAGGCCTCGATGTGTTCCCAACCGGAGTGGACGCCGCCATCGGAGACGAGGCCGAGCAGGTGAAGCCGGCCGCTGCCGCGGCGAGCCCGAGCACAGGCGCCGCGAAGGACCGGGTTGTCGAAGAAGTCGCCGTCGCCGATCGCGGCATCGATCCGGGCCAGGTCTTGCCGAACCACCGCGCCCGCCCCGAGGTTGAGGTGGCCGACCTCGGAATTGCCCATCTGGCCCTCCGGCAGCCCGACCGCCGGGCCGCAGGCGGTCAGCTCGGTGTGCGGGTAGCGCGCCCACAGCCCATCAAAGACCGGCGTCTTGGCCAGCGAGACGGCGTTGCCGGGACCGGACTCGGCCAGGCCCCAGCCATCGAGGATGACCAAACCGAGCCCCGGGACGCTCAAGGCCCGGCGGTCGCGGCGGCACAAATCGCCGCGAAAGAGCTTGCCTTCAGCGCCGCACCGCCGACCAGCGCCCCGTCAATCTGCTCGCGGCCGAGTAGCTCGACCGCATTCTCGGGTTTGACCGAGCCGCCGTAGGAGACCCGAATCGCGGCGGCGGCGGCCGGGTTGCGCTCCGCGATCAGCGATCGAATGTAGCCACAGGCCTGGTCGGCCTGCACCGCACTGGCGGTACGACCGGTTCCGATCGCCCAAATCGGCTCGTAGGCGATCACGATCCGGCCCAAATCGGCATCACCGACCGCCGCCAGATCGGCCTCGACCTGGGATCGCAGGACCGCCTCGGTCTGCCCCGCGTCGCGCTGCTCGGCCGACTCGCCGACGCAGAGGATCGCCACCAGCCCGGCGCCGAGCGCGGCCGGCAACTTCGCCGCCAGCGCGGCATCCGACTCGGCGAAGTATTGGCGACGCTCTGAGTGACCGAGGATGACCCCGCGAACCCCAAGGTCGATCAGCATCTCGGCCGACAGTTCGCCGGTGTAGGCGCCGTCGGGGGCCTGATGCATGTTTTGAGCAAAGACCCCGACCCCGGCCGAGGAGCAGATCTCGATCACGCTTGCCAGCGCGGTCGCGGGCGGGCAGATCGCGATCTCAAGCCGTGGCTCGCCGTCGGCGTCGTAGGTGATCGGGTCGATCGCCAAAAACTCAACCAAGAACTGGCTCGCCTCAGCGAGTGTCTTGTGCATCTTCCAATTGGCGGCGACGATCGGCAGTCGAGACTCAGGCATCGAGTAGGGCCTCCACGCCCGGTAGTTTCCTGCCCTCGATCAGCTGCAGCGATGCGCCACCACCGGTTGAGAGCCAGTCGACCTTATCGGCGAGTCCGAGTCCGCTCAGCGCCGCCCCGGAATCGCCGCCGCCGACCACCGTCGTCGCCGCTGTCGAGGCGACCGCCTCGGCGAGAACTCGGGTCCCGCTGGCAAACGGCGCGAGTTCGAACGCCCCCATCGGGCCGTTCCAAAAGACCGTAGCCGCGCCCTTAATCGCGTCGGCGTAAGCGGCAGCGGTGCGAGGGCCGATGTCAAGTCCCATCCAGCCGTCGGGAACCTCGACCTGATCGAGCTCTTGAATCTCTGCGAGCGCCGAGAACGAGTCGGCAATCACGAGATCGGTCGGTAACCGCAGCGTGCAGCTTGCCGCCGCGGCGACCTCGAGAACCCGGGCGGCAATCTCGATCCCGGCATCCTCGACCAGCGAGTCGCCGGTCCCGATCCCCTGGCTTCGAAAGAAGCTGAAGCACATCGCGCCGCCGATCAAGATCTGGTCGGCGATGGCCAAGAAGCGCTCGAGGGCCGCGACCTTTTCGGTGATTTTGGCACCCCCGATCGCGACTACCAGCGGCCGCGCCGGATCGTCGAGAACGGCGCCAAGTTCGCGCAGCTCGCGCTCCAAAAGCAGCCCGGCGTAGGCGGGCAGGTGGTGCGCCACCCCCTCGGTTGAAGCGTGGGCGCGGTGAGCCGCCCCGAAGGCGTCGTTGACGTAGAGATCGGCGACCGCGGCGAGACCCTCGGCGAGGCGCGGGTCGTTCCTCAGCTCGCCCGGCTCGAAGCGGGTGTTCTCGAGCAGCAGCACCTCTCCCGCTTCGAGGTTGGCGGCGACCGCTTCGACCAGGTCGCCGACAACCCCGGCGGCGACCGGGACAGCCGTCCCCAAGAGTTCGGCGAGGCGCGAGGCGACCGGTGCCATCGTTAGGTCCTCGTCCCATTCGCCATCGGGGCGGCCGAGGTGGGAGCACACGATTACGCCAGCGCCAGCCTCGCGAAGATGCTGGATCGTCGGTAGGGCGGCGCGGATCCGAGTGTCGTCGCCAACCCCACGCCCCGGACCCGCCCCGGACAGCGGGACGTTCAGGTCGGCCCGAACCAGGACCCGCTTACCGGCGACATCGGCGTCACCGACAACCGCCTTCGAAAACCGCTGCGATCGCATCGCCACTACCCCGCGCCCGGCAACCGCGCCCTAAAAGACCTGCTGAACGAGATCGACGAGCCGGTTCGAGTATCCCCACTCGTTGTCGTACCAGGCGACGACCTTGACCATCCTGCCGTCGAGCACAATCGTCTGCTCGGCGTCGAAGATCGAGGAGTGCGGGTCGCCGACGATGTCGGAGGAGACGATCGGATCCTCGGTGTAGGAGAGAATGCCGACGAGCGGCCCCTCGGCGGCGGCCTTGGCGGCGGCGTTGATCTCCTCGACGCTGGTCGCTTTGGCGGTATCGATCGTCAGATCGACGACCGACCCGGTCGGGACCGGCGCTCGGATTGCGAATCCGGTCAGCTTGCCGTTCAATTCCGGCAGCACCAATCCGACCGCCTTGGCGGCGCCGGTCGAGGCCGGGATCAGGTTGAGTGCGGCGGCACGGGCGCGGCGCAGGTCGGAGTGCGGCATGTCCTGCAGTCGTTGATCGGCGGTGTAGGCGTGAATTGTCGTCATCAGGCCACGCTCGATCCCGACCGAATCGTTGAGGACCTTGGCGATTGGAGCGAGGCAATTGGTCGTGCAGGATGCGTTCGAGATGATGTGATGCGCGGACGGGTCGTAGCGGTCAAAGTTGACCCCGAGCGCGACCGTGATGTCGGGGTCGCTCGCCGGAGCCGAGATGACGACCTTCTTGGCGCCGGCATCAAGGTGCTTTTGGGCGTCGGCGCGTTTGGTGAAAAAGCCGGTCGACTCGATTACGACATCGACCCCAAGCTCACCCCACGGCAGCGCCGCCGGGTCGCGCTCCTCGAGCGCCACGATCGGCTTGCCGTTGACCTCGATGACTCCGTCACCGAGGCTGATCGTGGCGGGGAAGCGCCCCAGGACCGAGTCGTACTTGAGCAGGTGCGCCAGCGTGTCGTTGTCGGTCAGGTCATTGACCGCGACGAACTCGATATCGGCGTCGGCGGCGTGAGCGGCGCGAAAAAGGTTGCGCCCGATCCGCCCGAAACCGTTGATCCCGACTCTTACTGACATCTAGTTGACCTCCTGGTGATGAAGTTGCGAGGGGGGAAGCTAGCCGATACTCGATCGATCCGGCGACCGTGAGCGCCTGCGCGATTCCTGGTGCACCGGCGAGACCAGGGTCGTGGCCTAGCGCCGCGGCTCCCAGCGCATCAAGAGCCGGGCGACAATAAACCCGAAAAGACCCCAGATCGCGATCACGGCGAGATTGACCGGCTCAAACCCAGAACCGGTTGAAACCGGATCCCAGCAGGCGTAGAAGGCCCGAAAGAAGTGGCGGATCGGAAAGATGTCGGCAAAGCTCAAGATTGCGTCAGGAATCTCGGTCTCGGGGATGAAGACGCCGGAGATGAAATAAAGCGGCAGGGCGGCAAAGTTGGTCACCGCCGGGGCGGCGTCGAAGCTCGGGATAACCACCGTGAGCGCGATCCCGAGACAGGAGAAAGCGGCGGCCCCGAGCAGCAGCGTCACCACCAGGGCGGGCCAGCGATCAACCGGGGGCGGTTCGACGCCGTAGAGGACCCGGCCGACGATCGTCACGACGACAAGCATGATCGTGGAGACGACCAGCGAGTTGCCAACTCGACCGAGGACGAACGCGATCGTCGGCAACGGGGTTCCGCGGAGCCGTTTCAACGACCCCGATTCGCGCTCCTCGGTGAGGCGGATTGCCATGCTGACGAAGGTCGCCGAGATCACCGCCAGGGTGACAATCCCGGGCACGTAGTAGGTAGTTGTCTTGATTCCGCCGAGTTCGTCGAGCCGCTGCGAACCGAAGATCGCCGAGAAAATAACCAGGAAGATCAGCGGCAGCGCCACCGTAAAGAAGAGCGCGGCCGGGTTGCGCCGAAAAACCTTGAAGTCGTAGCGAAACTGGTGCACCGCCAGCTTGCGCAGCGACGCCCCCTTCATTCGGTCGGCCCTGACGCCGCCGGGACGCTGGCGTTGGTGTCGGCGGTCAGCGCCAGGTAGACATCCTCGAGGGTGGGTCGGGCGACGCAGAGGTCGCGTAGCTTCGGCGGCGGCGCCGACTGCCCGACGCTGAGCGGGACCCGCTCGGCCGCGCCCGCCCATTCGGTCAGCAGGTAGAGATCGCGCAGCGGATCGCTGGTCGCGAGGTCGACCTGATCGCCGCGTCGCACCAGGTTGCCGCGATTCAGCGCTTCCGGCAGATCGGCGAGCGAGATGCCGGATGCGAGCCGGAAGCTGATCGTGGTGTTGTTGCGGATCGCGCCACCGATCTTCTCCGGGGTTCCGACTTCGGCGATCTCACCGTCAACCAAGATCGCGACGTAATCGGCTAGCTGCTGCGCCTCCTCCATGTAATGGGTGGTCAGCATCACCGTCGTATCGGTGTTACGGAGCCCACGGATAACCTCCCAGGCATCGCGCCGCGCCGCCGGGTCGAACCCGGTGGTCGGCTCGTCCAAGAACAAAAGCCGCGGTCGCCCGATCAATCCGACTCCGACATCGACCCGGCGCTGCTGACCGCCTGAGAGCTTGCCGACCCGCTGGTTGGCCTGGTCGGTCAACCCGACCAACTTGAGCACGTAGTCGACATCCCACGGGTCCCAGTAGTAGCCGCGAAACAGCTCCAGCGTCTCGCGGACCGTCAGTTTCGGCTGCAGCCGGTTCGATTGCAGGACGATCCCGATCTGCTCGCGCCACCGCGCGGTTGGCTCGTTGGGGTCGCGATCGAGCACTCGGACCTCGCCGTGGGTGTGCTTGATGTAGCCCTCGAGGATCTCCAGGGTCGTCGTCTTGCCGGCACCGTTGGGACCGAGGAAGGCATAGACCTGCCCGGTCCGAACGTCAAAGTCGATCCCCTTGACAACCTCGTGATCGCCGTATGAGTGACGAAGGCCGGTTACAGAAATCGCCGTTCCGGTGGGTCGCACCGATTGATTATGACCGGACCGGGGCGGCGTCGCCGCTTCCCCGAACAATTACGTCTCGATCAATCACCCAATCACCCGGCGACCGGACACCCGGCGACCCGGCGACCCGGCGAACTCACCCGGTCTTGTGCAGCTGGGCGTAAATCGTCCGGGCCAGCTTGCCGGGAAGGCCCGGAACCGCCTCGAGTTCCTCAAGGCTGGCGGCGAGCACCCGATCGGGCGAGCCGAAGTGAGCCAGGATTGCCCGCTTTCGGACCGGTCCGACCCCGGGGAGCCCGTCGAGGACCGACTGGCGCATCGTCTTGTCTCGCCGCTCACGATGAAATCCGAGGGCAAAGCGATGGGCCTCGTCGCGGACTCGCTGCAAGAGCCTGGATGCCTCGCTGTCAGGCGCGATCGGGAGCGGCTCGGGACTGCCCGGTGCGAACACCTCCTCGTGTTGCTTGGCCAGCGAAACGACCGTGATCGAGCCCGCGGCTGACGGCCCGATCCCGTCCAGCGCCGCCGACAGCTGACCCTTGCCGCCGTCGATCAGGATCAGGTCCGGGGTCGCCGCGAAGCTCGCGTCGCGCTTGCCGTCGTAAGGCGAGAGCTCGGACTCGGTTTCGAGTCGGCTGATCCGCCGCGCCAGCACCTCGCGCATCGAGGCGAAGTCATCGGGTCCGTCGCTGCGCTCGCCGCGGATTCGAAAGCGCCGATAGTGCGCCTTCTTCGGCGCTCCCGCCTCGAACACCACCATCGAGGCGACGGTGTGCTCGCCGCCGAGGTTGGAGATGTCGAACCCTTCGATTCGGATCGGCAGGCCCTCAAGCCCGAGTTCGGCGGCCAACTCGGCAAGCGCGTCGGAGCGCTGGGCGCGTCGGCGTTGACGGCGCAACGCATCCTGGGCCAGCGCCAACTCGGCGTTTCGCTCTGCCAGTTCGCGCAGCCGTCGCTTGTCGCCGCGCGCCGCCACCCGCAGCTCGACCGGTCCGCCGCGTCGCAGGGCCAACGCCTCCGCCGGCACCGCGGTGCGACCGGTTAGCTCCGGCCCGACCACCACCAACGCAGGCACGCTCGCTGCCGCCAGGTAGTACTGGCCGAGGAACTCCTCGGCCACCTGCTCGATCGGCGCCCTTTCGCGATTTTCGAGGTAGAACCCCTGGCGGCCCGCCAACACACCGTCGCGAACCTGGAAGACCTGCGCGTTGGCGTCCTCCCCAGCGACCGCGATCCCAATCAGATCGGCCGTCCCGATCGCCTCACCGGCAACCCGGTGGCGGGTCATAAGCGATCGTACCGCCTCGAGGCGATCGCGAAACAGGGCCGCCCGCTCGAACTCGTGCGCCGCCGCGGCGGCGGTCATCTTGGCTTCGAGGTCGTCGGCGAGCCCGCTGTAGCGGCCGCCGAGAAAGTCGGCGATCGCATCGATATTGCGGCGGTACTCATCACGATCGACGTTGGAGATGCAGGGCGCGCCGCAGCGCTTGATGTAGAAGTCGAGGCAGGGGACGCCGGAACGCCGCCCCGGCTCGGGGCCCTCACAGGTTCGGTACTGGAACAGCTTGCCGAGCAGGTCGAGCGTCTCGCGGACCTGCTTGGCGCTCGAATACGGCCCGAAGTAGCGCCGCCCTGACCGGTGGCGCTCCCGGGTGAAGTAGACCCTCGGGAACTCCTCGTCAAGGCTAATCGCGACATATGGATAGGACTTGTCGTCGCGGAGGCGGACGTTGAGGATCGGACGATGCCGCTTGATGAACTGCTGCTCCGCCAATAACGCCTCGGCCTCGGTCTCGGTGACCAAGAAGTCGATCGAGGCCGCGAGTCGGGAGGGAGCACTGCGCGAGGAGAAATGATTCGCCACCCGAGATCGGATCGAGCGGGCCTTGCCGACGTAGACGATCCGCCCCGACTGATCGGAGAACAGGTAAACGCCCGGCGCCTCGGGAAGCCCCCGGCGTTGTTCAAGCAGATCGCAATCGTGGTCGTGAGTCAACGACCGGGTAGCTTTACCGACCCGCCGCCGCCACGCGCTTCCCGGCCCGGACCCGCTCGCAATCACGGGTCCGATCGCGCAGATCAACGATCGCGATATCGATCCCGCCACCGCAGTCGATCCAATCGTCCGAGCCGTCTCTGCTGCCGATTTGATCATCGCCCGGGCCGCCGTGGACCCGGTCGGCCGCGGTTCCGGCCTTGACGAAGTCGTCGCCCGGTCCGGCGAAGAGGCGGTCGGCGCCGCTGCCTCCGAGGATCGTTTCCTCGCCGCTACCGCCAGAGATCCGATCGTTGCCAGCGTGGCCGCGAGCGCAGTCATCGCCACCGCCAGCCTCGATTTGATCGTTCCCGGCGCGTCCCAAGATCAGCTCGGCCAGATTGCTCCCGGTGAGAAGATCGTCGGCCGGACCGCCGTTAATCCTGGTCTCCTCGCACCCGGTGGGCGGCACCGGAAGCGGGCAGCCACCGTTCTCGGCAGGCCCGGGCTCGTCGATGCATTGATCAAATCCGTCGTGGACCTCGTCGCCGTCGGTGTTGGGGCATCCGGAGTCGTCCGACGGTCCGGCCGCGTCGGGACAGAGGTCCTGGCCGTCGGCAACCCCGTCCCCGTCGACGTCGGGACAGCCCTCGGTCGCCGCCGGGCCAGGATCATCAGGACAGGCGTCGGTGGCGTCGTCGATCCCGTCGCCATCAGAATCGATCGGGGCAAGCGGGCAACCGTTTTGACCGGGGGTGTCGGACGCGGGTCCGGCCTGATCGGGGCAATCGTCGGTGCCATCGGGGATCCCATCACCATCGGAGTCAACAATCGGACAGCCGCCGTTCTCGACCGGCCCAGGATCGCTCGGACAGGCGTCGGCACCGTCCTCGACCCCGTCGCCGTCGCTGTCGAGGGGGGCAAGCGGGCAACCGTTTTGCCCCGGCGTCGCCGAGCCCGGGCCAGCCTCGTTCGGACAATCATCGAGGTCGTCAGTGATCCCGTCGCCGTCGCTGTCGAGGGGCGCGTTGACGAAGTCCGGCGCCAACCGGTACCCGCTCGGCAGCACCTTTGGCGCCGGTTCGGCCGAGCCGGCCGTCCCCGGCTGCTCAAGGATCGGCAGTCGCAGCTGCAGGTTCGAAACGGTAATCGGCCCCTGCCCGTTGCTTGCCCGCCCGTAGGGGGCATCGTTCGGCATCAGTTCAAGCTTGGCGACGTGTCCGGCCTCGAACCGATAGGCGTTCGGGTGAAGTTGGAAGACGACTCGCCGCGCCGTCGTGCCGGGGTTGGGATCAGGCCGGTAAAGACCCCGGGCCACCAGGGTCGCATCGCCACTTGCCGGGTCAATATCGACCAGGCGCGTCGCCACTTGCGAGTTCGGAGCCGGGCTGAGGATATCGGCGACGATCGTTGCCGAGCCGACCAATGTGTAGCCGCCGGCTGGCGCCGCCGCAAGGCGGTAACTGGCCAGACCCGGCTGATCGGCCCCGGGAGCGGTTGCGCAGGCGCCGCCGCCGGAGATCGGATCGTAGGCCTGCCCCGTCGATGGATCGCCCGCCTGGGGCGAGATCAGCGCCGCGCTCGCCGGCCCGTTGTAGACGATCTCCGACTGCGGCAAGGCAGCCCACGACGCAGCCGAGAACGGTCCGCCCGAATCGCCGTCGCATTCCTGGGTCAAAACCGAGACGCCGTTAGCGGGCTCGCCACCCTCGCCCTTGAGGAAGTGGGCAAACCAGGCGTCGACCGATGCCCGCCGCAGCGCCGCGTCGGGCGACTTGTTTTGACCGCGCTGATGGCCATGGTCGGACATGTAGAGGTATAGGTTCGCGTCAGGCCAGCGATCGAGGGTCTTGTTGTAGAAGCGAATCGCCTCGTCGGGAGGGAACAGATCGTCGGTGAAGCCGTTCGAGATGTGCATCGGCGCGGGCTCGACCGAGTTGTCCAGGTAGTAGCTGGAGTGGTGGACCGACAATTCGTCAACTATGTCTTCGGCCAACGGGTTGGCGTCGTAGGGCTCGCCGGCGCTGACACCGCCGTACCACTTGTGGAGATCGGCGTCGTCGTCGGTCCC
>JAHEXU010000087.1:0-12287 GCA_023251975.1 bacterium
GTCGTGCAGCAACAGGTCGGCGTCCTGGGCGAGATCAAACCCCGACAGCCAGTCGTTTTCGAGCTGCTCGATCGGGGCGCCGAGCGCTGGCTCGTGGTCGGGGATGTAGCAGACGCTGGTCTCGCCCTCGGTGATTCGGTAGCCGAGGGTCGGGCCGCGGTGGGTGATCGATTCGGCGCGGATTGTGGCGCTGCCAAGCTGCCATTCGCTGGCCGGGGTGTCGTGGAAGGAGACCTCGCAGGGCAGCTCGCGCACCTCGACCGGCGACAATGGGGCCGAGATGTAGCGGGCGATCCGGGCCTCCAGCGAGGCCTCGGGCGAGGCGGGGCCGTGAATCGTGATCCGCGACTCGGCGCGGAAGCAGGGCGGGAAGAACATCAGGCCCTGGATGTGGTCGAGGTGGAGGTGGGTCAGCAGGATGTTGATCTGCGGCATATTCGGTGGCAGCGCGAACCCGAGGGTGCGGATTCCGGTTCCGGCGTCAAGAATGATCGTCTCGCCGCTCGCCAGCGTCAGTTCGACGCAGGAGGTGTTGCCGCCGTAGCGATTCATCTCCGATCCCGGCGCCGGGATCGAGCCGCGCGCTCCCCAGATCTTCAGTCGCACGCGCTCAGCCGCCCACGGCTCGCTGGGTCAGGAGATGTTCGTCGGTGATCTGACGCGCCATGTCCTCGTCGAGCGGCCAAAAGACGACGATTGCTCCGGTTGGTCCGTGCTCGGTCGAGATGATTGGCAGGGCGCTCGCGGCGATGTCTTGGAAGCTGCCGTTGCGGGTCCGGACCCGGAAGGCCGAGTGGCCGGGTCGGCGGTCGCGGATCGCCGCGGTCAGGCTGAGTTGTTCGAAGTCGACCGGCTGGCCGTTTGCGTCGTAGGGGCCGAAGGTGCTGATCCACTGCTCCGGCATCATCCGGCCCGACTCCTCGAATGAGACGCCTAGCAGCGCACCTGCCCCCTCGTTGTAGAAGAGCAGCTCACCGCTTTGGCCGAGCAGGAAGGCCGGGGTCGAGAGCGTCGTCAGCAGATTTCGGGCCAGGATCAGTTCGAGCGGCTGTTGCGTCGGCGGCGGCAGATCGGCGGGCATCTGCCCATTCTTTCACCCCTTGCGGCAAATAGCACCAATCAGCGGTTGATTGCTCGCCCGCGGTACTTCAGGTCGCCCTCGCGTTGGCCGATAGCTGATCGGAGAACGGATCGCAAACCGACTGATGAGATCAAAGGACAAATCGGACCTGGTGGGGCAGCTCGGGGCGGCTCGCTCGCGGATCGCCGAACTCGAAGCCGAGCTCGCACAAAACGCGACTCGCGACGCCCTGGTTACCAACCTGCTGACCCTGCGCGCCTTTAACTCGCAACTCCAGCTCGATGTCGAACGGGCGCACCGCTACGGCCGACCGCTCTCGCTGGCGGTTCTTGATGTCGATCGATTTGGCCAATACAACGTCGCCCACGGCTACGAATCGGGCGACGCGCTGCTGATTCAGATCGGGCACACGATCACCGATCAGACCCGAATCAACGACATCGCCTGCCGCATCGGCAGCGACGAGTTCTCGGTCCTGTACGCCGAAACCCCCGGACCGGAGGCGAAGTTCGCGCTGGAGCGGATGGTCGAGGCGTTTACCCGACTTACCCACGGGCTCTCGGTCTCGGCCGGGATCGCGGCCTTGATGGAGGGTCAGCAGCCGGAGGAATTTCTCGCCGCTGCCGCCCAGGCCCTGGAGCGAGCCCGCACCCTCGGCGGCGGTCGCGTGATCGGCGACATCGACGGCCTGATGGTCGGTCGCGATGCGATCCGTAAGCCCTACATGCCGCCTGCAACCGCCGAAGCTGCCGCCGTTGCGAAACCAAGCGCCCTCGCGGCCGCTCCAGCCGAGGGCGGCGGCGGGGCCGAGGTGATCGCGATGGCCGACTTCGTCGCTGCCCATCCTGCCGCCGACACCGTTGCCACACCCGCCGCCGCGGCCAGCGCCGCTACCGCTCCGATCGATGCGCCCGGGGTCGGCGACCCGATCGCCGACCCGGTCACCGAGCCGATGCCCGCCGTCGCTGCGACGGCGGTGGAGCGACCCGCGCCGTCGCAACTCGACGCTGGCGGACCGCCCGACTTCATTGAACCGGTCCCGATCGCGCCGCCGCCGGGCGGGGTCGGCGCCGACGCGCCTTCGGTTTTCTCCCCCGCGCCCGACCCGTTCGCCGAACCCGAACCGGCGGTCAAATCCGGCTCGCACATCTTCTCGGCCGCGCTCGCCGACTCCGCCGCTTCGCCCGATCAAAGCGCCGACTCCGCCGCGGCCGCGGCGCCCGGGCTGAGCGATGACGCCGAGCTGTTGCGGGTCCAGGGCGAGTTCAGCGAGGCGGCCGCCCAAATCGCTGCCGCGCTCAACCTCGAAGCCGAGATCGAGATGACCCGCGCGATCGCCTACCTCGAAAACTTCGGCCACGGCACCCCCGGAGCCCAAGCCGCCCAGGTAATGCAGGGCCTCGACCCTGCTAGTTGGGATCCGGTTCGCACCGATCTGCTCGCCGCCGCCGCGGTTGTCGACGGCCTGCCTGGCCACGCCGCAGTTGCCGCCGCCCTACGCGGCATCCTCGAGAAGTGGAACGGGACCGGTTTGAGCGGCCTCAAGGGAACCGACATCCCCGCCGCCTCACGGATAGTTTCGCCGCTGTCGCGCTACTTCGAACTGACCACGGTCGCCCCGTTTGGCGACGCGCGAAACCGCGATGAGGCGATTACCGAGGTCGCCCGCGGGTCCGGCACTAGCTACGAGCCCGCGGTCGTCGACAAGCTGATCGGCTACGTCTACGGCCGCCCCTCCTGAGCGCCGGACGCGAGCCGGGCCTCGTCTTGATCGGGGTCGAGGTCTCCTGGCGCGAGGACCATCGCTACCCGACGGCGGTCGTCTCGGGGCACGTTGGGCGGATCTGGCGGCGAGCGCTCCGGGCCCAGATCGTCCTCAAACTCTCGGGGCGCGTTGGTCGGATCAACGTGCAATACGCCTCGACCCGCGCGGCCTTTCGCACGTTGATGACCTCGACCGGGCAATCTGTGCTGCCTCCCTGAACTCCTGCGCCAGCGCCCCCGGTCGGCAGCGCTGACATCCCCGGCTGGCAGCAACTTGTGTCGCGTAACACGGGGCGCGGCGATCTGGCGGCGAGCGCCCCGGGTCCAGATCGTCCTCAAATCTCGGGGCGCGTGGCCGGCTCAACGTGCAATACGCCTCGACCGGCGCGGCTTTTTGCACGTCGATGATCTCGCCGCGCGATCAGGGCTGCCTCGCTGAGCGCCTGCGCCCCCGGTCGGCGCGCTGGGGTCGTCGGTCGGCAGCAACTGGGGTCGCGTAACGCGGGGCGCGGCGATCTGGCGGCGAGCGCCCCGGGTCCAGATCGTCCTCAAATCTCGGGGCGCGTTGCCGGATCAACGTGCAATACGCCTCGACCGGCGCGGCTTTTTGCACGTTGATGATCTCGCCGCGCGATCGGGGCTGCCTCGCTGAGCGCGCTGCGCCAGCGCCCCCGGGTCGGCGCGCGGCGTCGCCGGTCGGCAGCAACTGGATGTTGTGTCACGCGGGGCGCGCCGATCTGGCGGCGAGCGCTCCGGGTCCAGGTCGTCGTCAAACTTTCCGGGCGCGTTGGCGGATCAACGTGCAATACGCCTCGACCGGCGCGGCTTTCTGCACGTTGATGACCTCGGCCGGGCGTTCTGTGCTGCCTCCCTGAGCGCCTGCGCCTGCGCCCGGGGTCGGCGCGCTGGAGTCGCCAGTCGGCAGCAACTGGAGGTTGTGTCACGCGGGGCGCCCCCGATCTGGCGGCGAGCGCTCCGGATCGCGGTCGGTCGAACTCTCGGGGCGCGTGGCCGGATCAACGTGCAATAAGCCTCGACCGGCGCGGCTCTTTGGACGTTGATGACCTGGGTCCGGCGACCTGGCTGCCTCCTTGAGTTCCTGCTTCGTCGACCTGGTTCGGATCGGGTTATACAACGGGCGCCCGGAGGAGCTGTCCTCGAAGATCCGTGTGCTCAGCGACCGCTCGCTCGGGTTTCACTCGCCGCTTCCCCTGATCGCGACGGTCTACGTGTTCTGAGGCGGAATCGAGATCGGGCTTCGGCTTGATCGTGAACGCTAAAACGAGAGGGGGGACCTGACCTCTGCTACGTTGAAGCGGGAAATGGCTACCGGGGTAGGAATGGCTCGGTCGCCGGTTTGCCGCGGGCCTTTCCGTCGAGGGCTCGCTCAGCGAGGTACCACCCGCGACAGTGTATCTGGGGCAACAACGACTTTAGGTGGAAAATCGGCGTCCGCGTCCAGGGCGGCAGGATCAGTAACCTCTCGCCTGAGGAAAAACGATGAGATGGATGCGTGGTTGACAAGGTGCTGGGTGCGGAGGGCTGCATGTACGAGCACTCCAACGGTGACGGCGACAGAATAACGATGACGGAAAGCTCTTCGGACGACAACGCGTTCTACCACCCCGATCAGGTCTCGTCTTGGCGGACCAGGAACGGCTGCTGAGATCGCGGACCCAGCCGATCTGACCGCAGTAGAACTGCGGAGCGTCAGCCGTACCTTCCGGACCGCTGCGGAGGTCGTCCGGGCGGTTAGAGAGGTTAGTTTCCGCGCATCGACGGGCGAGTTCGTCTGTGTCTATGGACCGAGCGGCTCGGGTAAATCGACCCTGCTCAATCTGATCGCCGGGCTTGATCTGGCCGACGACGGCGAGGTCGTGGTCGCGGGGCAGGCACTCGGCTCGCTCGATGAGGATGCGCGGGCGCTGCTACGGCTGCGCTCGGTCGGGATGGTCTTTCAAGACGACGCCCTGATCGAGGAGTTCACGGCAGCTGAAAACGTCGCCTTGGCACTCGAGGCGCGTGGCGTCAAGAGCGGGGCGGCGCTCAGCGAGGCGGAGATGCGCCTCGCCGCGGTCGGGCTGGAGGGGCTCGGGCCGCGGCGGCCTGACCAACTCAGCGGCGGGCAGCGCCAGCGGGTCGGAATCGCGCGCGCACTTGCCGGTGGGCGCCGGATCATCGTTGCCGATGAGCCGACCGGGTCGCTCGACAGCGAGACTTCCGCCCGGTTATTTGAGCTGATCACCGAACTCTGTCGCGGCGGCGTCCTCGCGATCGTTTGCTCGCACGATCCGCTCTGCGCCGACTACGCCGACAGCGTTTACGAGATGACCGACGGGAGGCTTCGAGTGGTGCTGGCTTCGGCTGGCCCTCGCCAACCCACGGGCGCATCGGCGTGAGCTTGGCCCTGACCCTGTCGCGCCGTTTCGCACGGTCGCGGCGGCTCCGCGCGAGCGCGCTGATCGTGGCGGTGGTGGCGACCGTGGTCATCGGAATGTTCACGGTGCTAAAGGCGCAGAGCCTGACCGGCGCTCAGGTCGCCGATCGCGACCTTGGCAGGTTTAACGCCTCCGCCGGGTTTGGCCTCGTCGAACTGAAGCCTGGCGACGATACGAGGGCGCTCTCGGCGCGCGTGAAGGTCGTCGCCGGACCGAGTGCACGAACAGCGCTCATCTTGACCGACTTCTCGGTTCCAAGCGTGAGCAATGATGCGATGAACGTCCAGGAACTCGACTGGGGTGCCCCGCTCCCGTTCCCCGACCATTTCGAGCTTCTCGCCGGGTCTTGGCCGAAGCGACCGGGTGACGTTGTCATCGTCAACCCCTCTGACGACGCCCCTGCGCCCGGCCGGACCCTACAGCTCTTCGGAGGCCGGGCGCAACTTCGCGTCGTCGGGACCGCGGACGACCTCTTTTCGAGGTCTCCGACACTGCTTGTGGCAGACGGCACCTGGGCCTCGCTCGATCCCGAGCTGGGGCGAACCAACCCCCTGCTGCGGGCGGTGCCGTTGGTCAATTGGGATGGCTCGCGGACGCCGCAGGTCCTGGCGACGATCGGGGAGGAGATCGGTGCGCTTCGCCGCACGGGCCAACAGCCGACCCCGAAAGCCGTCCGCTCTACCTACAGGAACCGGACTCAGCTCGAGGCCCGCCCCGAGATATCGTGGATCGAGGAGACGCCAGCCGGCTACACGATTCCGTCGCTGCTGTTACCGCTGCTCGCGGCGCTTGTCGTCTTCACGGTCAATGCCCGGCTGCTCGCCCCGAGCCTCGCCGCAATGACCGCGATCGGCGTCCCGCGCCGCAGCGCCATCGCGGGGGCGGGGCTGGCGATCACAGCTTGGTGTCTGATCGCGTCGATCGGAGGCGCGTTGATTGGTTTTGGGATCGGCGCCGCGGTGGCGTCGCCGCTCGCCGACATCACCTCGAACCCCGATCCACCGTTGCCCGATGTCGCTCCTGCGATCGCTCGGGTCGCCTTGATCACCGCCCTCGGGTGCGGGTTCGGGATCGCGGCGCTCGCGGCCGCCCGGCGCGAGGAGCCGCGCCTCGCCCGAGCGCGGCCGCCCCGGTCGCGGCGCTATGGGGCCGAGCTGCGGCGAGGGCTCGCCGTCGCGCTGCTGGCTTACGTCGGCTTCCGGGCGCTTTCGCTGGATCAGCCCTCGGCGCAGGATCGGGCGTTTGGGTCGGGGGCTATGGTCCTCGCCGCGGTTGTCGCCGGCGCGGTCTTGCTGGCGCTGCCGGACCTCGTTCCCGCCCTGCTTCGGCGGCTCCCGGAGCGCGGTCTGTGGACTCGCCTCGGGAAGCGACTTCTCCTCGCCGACCGTAGCCGTGCCACCGCATTGGTCGGCTTGCTCGCCGTCCTGATCGGGATCTCGTCCGGGTTCGTAGTCCTGCTCGACGGGCTGATCCGGACCGCGACGGACCGGACGGTCCCCGAGGTGTTGCCGGGGCAGGTTTTGATCGTCGACCTGGCTGGCAATGACCTTGCCCCGCCGGCCGACTACGCCCTGGCTGCGGCTCGAAAGGTTGCGGCGATCCGCGACCAGGACGCGGTCGAGATGCGCTACGTTCGGGTCACCAACTATTTCCGCCCGAACGGCGTTCACGGCACTCCGATAGCAGTTGCCTCAGTCGCTGACGCGGAGCGACTGCTGGGTGCCGATCTCAGCGCCGAACAGAAGGAGATGCTGCTCGACGGCGGTGCCCTTGTCTGGGAGGGAACGCCGCGCAGGCCCGAGGTGCGCTGGCGGTTCAAGACCGACGAGGGTCCGGAGACGCTCGGTTTTTCGGTGGCCGAGGTCGAGCAACCCGAGGCAAAGTGGGCTGATGATGTGGCCGCCGGTCTGATCCTGAGGGCGACGGCTGAGCAGTACGAGATGCCGGCGCCTCCGGGGCCGCTGATGTATACCGGCATCGACGACGCCGATGCCGCGGCGGTTCAGGCGAAGCTGACGGCGCAAGGGATCGATCCGCACCACGTGACGATCTACATCCCGCCTCCACCGCCGATTCCCCCGCTCGCCCTCTGGATCAGCGCAGTCGGCCTCGTCATCCTCAGCCTGCTCGTAACCCTGGCTCTGATGCGCGTCCAGGTCCGCGCCCTGCGCGGCAGGCTCGCTCACCTGATCGCGCTCGGCCTGCGCCCGCGCCAGGTCCGTCTCGTCGTGATCACCCAGCACGCTGCGCTGCTCGCGATCGCAACCGTACTCGGTCTCCTGATTGGCCTTCCGACCGCGCTGTTCGCGCGGCTGATGGTCCCTGACTTCGCGGCGCCGATCCCGTGGGGGCAAGTTGGGGCGCTGTTGGCCGCGATCTACGGTTCCGCCGCGCTCGCCACCCTGATCGCAAGCCGCAACCTGACGGCGCGAAGCGGGCGCGAAGTCTGAGTGAAGATCGCCCGGCCGCTCCGATCCTGTCGGCGTCAGCCGATCCTGCTTGATGGTCCTTGCCCCCCGGTAAAGGCGCAGCCCTTCGAGCGGCTACTCGAGGCCGGTGATCACCCCATGATCGCCCGGTAATCGCCGAGGATGTCGTCGCGCAGGGTCATCCCGGTACGGCGCCACCATGATTCGTTACGGGCTGGCGGAGGAGGCGGCGGACTCGAGATCGGCGGTGCGGTTTCGGAGGTCGCTGATCTGGCTGTTGATGTCGGCGATGTCGTCCTTGGCGACCGATAGTTCGCGGCCGCTCGAGGTGCTCTCGCTCGATAGCTCCGAGACCCGTGCATCGAGTTCGTCGATTCGGACGGCCAGCGAATCGAGGTCCTTGCGGGCGCTTTCGGTGGTTTCGCGGCTGACCTCGGAGAGCTGCTTGGTCAGGGTGTCGATGTCTTCTTTGGTGGCGCTGTCGTCGCGCAGCTGCAAGACCAAGACGAGCGAGGTGACGGCGGCGGCGAGGGCGAGGATCGAGATCGCGCCGCCGATGTAGCTGCGGATCCCGAGCTTGCGGTCGACCTGGGCGAGCCAGCTTCGGAGGCCGTCGAGGCGCTCGCCGGTGCTGGGGTCGCCGGTCCGCGCGGAAGCTGCGGCCGGGGCCGCGGTTGCCGGACTCTGGGTTGGTTTCGGGGTCTCGCCGGGGGTCGGATCGGCCATCATCGTCCTAGCTTGCGTCGTGGCTGGGGGGAGCGGCAGCGGCGCCAGTCGGCTCGACCGGCAGGCCCGCCTCTTCCCAGGCGAGCATCCCGCCCTCGAGGTTGATCGCCTCGCGGCCGGAGGCGTTGAAGGCCGCGGCCGCGAGTTGGGACCGATTGCCGCTGCGACAGACGAACACGATCGGCTGCTTGTCGCTGATCGAGCTGGCGGCCGCAGGGAGTGATTCAAGTGGGATGTGGCGCGCCTCGGCGATCCGACTCGTCGCCCACTCGTAGTTTTGGCGGACATCGATCACCACCACCTCGCTGGCCGCGATTCGGCTCGCCAGGCCGATCGGGTCGAGTGACATGGCGGCTTGCGGAGCCTGTTTGGTCTCGCTCATCGTGGCGAATATAGCGCTGCCGTGGGCGCGGCCGCAGACGGGGCCGGGCTTCCGCCCGGCCGGTTGCGAGGGCTGTCGCGGCTCAGGCCGGGTCGCCGGGGTCCGGCTCGGGCGGAGCGCAGTTCTCGCCGCTTCGGTCGGTCGATCCGCTTCCCGGGTCGGCGAACACGTAATCGCCGGAATTGGGGCCATCCTGGGGCGCAACGCCGTGCGAGGTCGGGCGAGCAGGCTGCGGGTCATCGGGCGGCGGGCAGGGTTCGACCTGGTCGCCGACCTTGCTGCTGACGCACTTGCCAAAGGCGTTGCGGCCGTTGTGGTTCGTTCCGTAGGTCTCGGCGAACAGGGCCGGGTCGGCTTCGCGCTCCTCACGACAGGCCTTGACCGCGGCGTCGGTCGTCTCTCGGGCATCTCGCACGCAGGCCTGCATCGGGTGCTCGCCGTAGGCGGCGTAGAAGGCCTCGCGCCCGCTCTCGCGGCGCTCGGCGGCGCAGGCATTACCGGCGACCCCGTGACTGCCGCCGTGCGGTGGATGATCGGCAGGCGGCTTCGCGAGGGCTGTGGCCGACAGCAGCAGCGATCCACCGATTAGCCCGATCAACAGTCGCCTCGGCGTTTTGGTTTGGTTCGTCGGCGCCTTGCTTTGGTTCATCTCGGCTTTCTCCTGTGGTCTTTTGGTCGCGGCGCCGGAGTGCGCTGGTCACATCTTGATCGACAAGACGGCCGATTTCCAGACCAGATTGGCCTACCTGGACGGATAGCGAGGGCAGCGCGGCGCAGCCTCATTTCAGTTGCTCGGGGGTGTCGGCTCGGGGTCGGTCTCCGATTCGGTTTTGGTCGGGGACAGGGTCGACGGCTTTGCGCAGCTTGAGGTAGATGCAGTTGGAGTAGGCGTCGCGTTGGCTGCCGTGGGTCCCGTAAGTTGCATAAAAGAGGGACGGGTCCGCGTTACGCTCGCGACGACACCGCACCAAGATGCGGTCGATCACGCGGCGCGCGAACCGGGTGCAGGCCCGCAGCGGGTTGTCGCCGTAGCGCTTCTCGAACGCTTCCGAACCGTTTTCGGCCAGCTCGGCCCGGCAGGCCCGGGTCGCGAGCACCGCGGCGTCGGTTTGGGTCGTACTGTCGGCCGCAACCGCGATTGACGCGAGCACGGCAGCACTCAAAACGACCGCGCCGAACGTACGCGCGGACCTCATCAGCCCGGGCGGGTTAGTCATATCGATTGCTCCTTCTCGGTTCTGACGACTTCCGACCATCGGCAAACGTCGGGCCAAATCTTGAGGGCGCCGCCGGTCTCTTTTGCCCGAAGTTGCGAGGTGGAGGTCTCGCTCGTCGGCTGCCCGTCGCCTTCGCGATCGGGAACTGCGGCCGGCTCGTCCGTTCAGATGGATTGACCGAACCGACCGACGAATCCGCCCCCATCCCGCCGCCAGGAGTCGATCCGCGCCCACCCCCGGGCACCAACCCCGCGGGCTCACCAGGCGCCCCCGACTCGGCCTGGAGGGCGGATCTGCCCGCCCGGTTCGATGGATCCAGGCTCAGCCTCGGATGGGCGCCGCGACCCCGGCGAGCCGGTCGCAGCGGTCGGCGATCTCCTCGCCGAGCGCCAACGACGAGGTGGCAGCCGGCGAGGGGGCGTTTCGAACGTGGACGCAGCGCCCGGTTTCGGTGAGGATGAAGTCGTCGACCAGGGTGCCGTCGCGGCCGATCGCCTGGGCTCGAACGCCGCTGTGGAGCGAGCGCTCGACATCGCTTCGGCGAAGCTCCGGCAGGTAGCGCCGACACTCGGCGACGAACGAGCGGATGCTGATTGCGTGGCGAACCTCGGTCGCACCGTAGCGCCAAAAGCCGCGGAACACTCGCCAGGTTCCCGGCCAGCTCAAGCTCTCGACGAGGTCCTGGCGCCGCACCGTTTTGAGACTGTAGGCGTCGCGGGCGCCAACAAAAAGCGCGGTCGGGCCGAGCAGGACCTCGCCGCTCGGACCCCGGGTCAGGTGCATCCCCAAGAACGGCAGGTCAGGGTCGGGAGTCGGGTAGATGCTGGCCCGAACCAGGTCGGCCCGGTGGTCGCGCAGCCGTAGGTAGGCGCCGCGAAACGGGACGATCCGGGGATCGGGGTCGGCTCCGGCGGCGACTGCCAGTCGGTCGGCCCACGGTCCTCCGCAGACAACGACGTTGCCGCACCTGGTCCGGCCAGCGCTGTGTTCAACGATCACGTCGCGGTCGGACTCGATGATCCGCAGCGCTTCGCAGCCGGTCACGATCGTTCCGCCGGCAGCGCTGAAGTCGCCGCCGTAGGCGCGCGCCACCGACGGGAAGTCGACCACCCCGGTATTCGGGGAGAAAAGCGCCTCGATCGCGAAGGCGTGCGGCTCGATTTCGGCCACCTCGGCCGGCCCGATCCGCTGCAGCCCCTCGACTAGGTTGGCGCGGCCGCGGCGCTCCAGCTCGTCGAGTCGCCCCAGCTCGTCGGGCTTGGTTGCGACGATTACCTTGCCTTCGCGGCGGGCGTCGATCCCGCGTTCGGCGCAGTAGGCATAAAGCCGGGCCGCCCCGTCGACGCAGAGTCGGGCTTTCAGCGAGCCCGGCTTGTAGTAGATGCCGGCGTGGATCACGCCGCTCGAGTGGCCGCTTTGGTGCCTGGCGGGCGCCGACTCGCGCTCCAAAAGGACGACTGACGCAGCGGCGTGGCGGAGCTTTAGTTCACGGGCGGTGGCGAGCCCGACGATGCCGGCGCCGATCACGACGATGTCGGCGGCGCTGGGTGGATCGGGTTCGAACTCGGCCATCGGTTCAAGTATCGGGCCCGCGGCAGCGTTCTTGAGGGCGTCGGCCCCGATTATCGGCCGATTTGGGCGGTTCGAACCGGCGCGCCCTATCGTGGGCGAGGATGGATCTACCGCTGCAGCCGCCCTTAAAGCCGCAGCTCGCCGTGTCGCGCAAGACGCTGCCGCTGGGCGAGCGGCTTGTCTACGAGCCGAAGTGGGATGGATTCCGAGCGATCGCCTTCGTTGACGGTGCCGAGAGCTACCTGCAATCGCGGGGTGGTAAACCGCTCTCGCGCTACTTCCCCGAGGTCATCATGCCAGCGGGCCGCTACGTGATCGACGGCGAGCTGGTGATCCTCGACCCCAACGGCCGCGAGCGCTTCGACGCGTTGCAGAACCGGATCCACCCGGCCGAGTCGAGGATTGAGCGCCTGTCGGTCGAGACCCCGGCGATCTATCGCGCCTTCGATCTGCTCGCGGTCGGTGACCAGAGCGCGACCGCGGCCCCGTTCGTCGAGCGCCGGGCGCTCCTGGAGCGACTTCTCGAAGGCGTCGAGGAGCCTGGATCGATCGAGTTGACTCCGCTGACCGATGATCCGGCCCTCGCCGAGCCGTGGCTCGCCGAGGGAGAGGGCGTGATGGCCAAGCAGCTCGATGCCCCCTACCTTTACGGCGAGCGAAAGTCGATGAGCAAGATCA
>JAHEXU010000087.1:12297-14135 GCA_023251975.1 bacterium
CGGTTTTGGTCGGCTGGCGACCCGGGATCGAGCCCGACACTGTCGGCTCGTTGATTCTCGGCCTCTATGACGGATCCAAGCTAAGGGTGGTTGGACACACTTCCGGCCTCAAGGTGGCCGAGAAGCGGCGGCTGCCGGGCGAGCTGGCGCCGTACGAGAGCGGCGAGCGCGGTAGCGCCGAGCCGTCGCGGTGGGCCGCCGATCGCGACCTCGAGTGGATCGCGCTCCGCCCCGAGTTGGTTGTCGAGGTCTCCTGCGACCACGTCAGCTCGGGTCGGATCCGCCACGGCGCCAAGCTGTTGCGATGGCGGACCGACCGCGACCCTGCGGAGTGCCTGTTCGGGCAGCTCGAAGGCTGAGGGCGCGCGCAAAATAAGTGCGGCTTAACGCGGCCGATTATCGTCGCGGATGCGCCGCCGTTCCGAGCCCGCAATAGCGCTGCTATTCCGGCCTCGCGCCGCCGTCGCTCCGCTCGATCCTCGACCGCCTAAATCGAGCACTTATTCTTGCGCGGGCCCTGAGCCTCGGCCAGCCGGTTTGGAATCATGACGGCCGTCGCTGTAGGATCCGCGGTGATGCGCAACTTGAAGCTGGTTTTCACGTCCCTGTCCGCTTCCGCCGCTCTCGCACTCGGCCTGATCGCCTGTGGAGGAGACGGCGGCGATGTCGGCGAGCCGCTGCCCGAACTCGAAGGCCCCGCCCAGGCTGCACCCGAGGGAACCCAGATCTATCTCGAAGCGAGTCTGGCCGCCGACTCGGCCCAGACGGCCGCGATCAATGACCTCGCCACCAAGCTGAGCGGGAAGGACGATCCCTTCGGGTTGCTGATCGACACGATCGAGGCCTCCGCCGCCGAGCAGGGCCACGAGGTCGACATCAAGCACGATATCGCGCCGTGGCTGGGCGGTCGGGTCGGGTTCTTCGTGCCCGATCCGGTCGATCCCGAACCCTCGTACGGCGTCGCGATCGAGACGACCGATGAGGCCGCCGCCAGCGCCTACCTGGACTCGCTCTTCAAGGATGATTCGAGTCTCGAGAGCGCCAACTACGACGGCGTCGATTACACGATCGACCCCGAGGCGACGACCGCGACCGCGGTCGTCGACGGATACGTCCTTGTCACTACGACCGAACTGCTCGAGTCGACGGTTGATTTGCTGCGCGGCAACGCCGCGACCCTGGCGAGTTCGCAGGAGCTTCTCGATGCGCGCAACTCGCTCCCCGACGATTCGCTGGGCTATGGCTTCGTCGATGTCGGGGGCCTCATCTCTGGAGCGGTTGAGCAGGCGCTTTCGGCGGCGCCCGACTCGTCGAACGCCGCCTTACAGGAGTCGCTGCTGTCGTCGGATCTTGTCGGCGCCCTCGAGGAAACCAACTTCGCGATTGGCGTCCGGGCCGAATCGGACCGGGTCACCTTTGACACGGCTGTCGGTGGGGCCGGGGCCGATCATCTGCTCGAGCTGGCCGGGTCCGGCACCCTGCTGGCTGAGGCTCCGGCCAGCGCTTGGCTCCGCATCGGCTTCAGCGATCTTGGCGCCGGAATCCAGAAGGGCTTCGACGCCTTTCGTGACTCCGCCGACGAGGAGACACTTCAGCAGCTCGACGCGGGCCTGGCCCAGGCGGATGCGCTCGGGTTCGATTCCGAGCAGTTGCTGTCGTGGGCTGGCGATGGCGCCTTCTTCGTGGTCGGGACGACCCCGCAGACCGCCGGTGGGGGGATCGTGCTCGAAGTGACCGACCCGGAGGCGGCCACCACCTTCATTGATCAAATCGGCAGCGTCGTCGGTCTCGGCGGCGGCACCGGTCCGCCAAAGGGTGCGGAGGCTGGGTTCAGTATG
>JAHEXU010000088.1 GCA_023251975.1 bacterium
GCGGCTGCGGACGATTCGGGCCGGGGCGCCCGCGACCACCGAGTTGGCCGGGATGTCGCGGGTTACGACCGCGTTGGTGCCGACGATTGAGTTGTCGCCAACCGTCACTCCGCGCAGGATGCAGGCTCCGTAGCCGATCCAACAGTTGTTGCCGATGGTCACCTCGCGTTTGTAGATCCCCTGGGCTCGGATTGGTTGCTCGACATCGGTGACGTTGTGATCGAAGTCGATGAACATCGCTCGATCGGCGATCACGCACTGCTCGCCGATTCGAACCTTGCGGTAGGCGGAGATCGTTACGTCCTGTCCGATCACGGTCTTTTGGCCGATCTCGACCGAGCCCTGGTGGACCCGGATCTTGGTTCCGTCGCCGACCCAGACGAAGCGCCCGAATCGGATTGTCGCCCCCGGCGCGATCTGGAGTTGCAGGCGTGGCCCCAAAAACAGCGGTCCGGCGGTCTGCCAGCGCCAGCCTGCCGAGGTCAGGATGCGGCGCCATCCCCAGCGCCAGGCAAGCCGGGCGTAGCCGGGGGTCAGCATTCGGTTGCGGGTCAAAAACCGGATCATTTCGGGCGGCCGGATCATAGGCGGGGCCGACGGTTGGATCGGTCGCCCCTGACGCCGCCGTCGATGGAATCATTGTCGCTGCAATGACAGCGCTGAACACGACCACCGACGAGCTTGTCGAGCGGCTGCGGGCGGGCGAGCCCCGTGCCCTCGCCCGCGCAATCACCTTGATCGAGAACGGCGAGGAGGAGGGGTCGGCGCTGGTCGGCGCGATCTTCGCCGATACCGGCGCGGCGCGAGTGATCGGTTTCACCGGACCGCCCGGGGTCGGCAAGAGCACCCTGATCGGCGCCCTGACAAAGCAACTGCGCGAAACCGACCAGACCGTTGGGGTCCTCTCGGTCGATCCCTCGAGCCCGTTTACCCACGGTGCCCTGTTGGGCGATCGAATCCGACTCGCCGAGCACTTTCTCGATCCCGGCGTCTTCATCCGCTCGATGGCGAGTCGTGGCGCGCTCGGCGGGATGGCCGAGGCGGCGCTGCAGGCGGCCTTGGTGATGGACGCGGCCGGTCGCGACTATGTCCTGCTTGAGACGGTTGGAGTCGGTCAGGCCGAGATCGACGTGATCGACCATGCCGACACCGTCGTCTTGGCCTTGATGCCGGGATCGGGCGATTCGATCCAGGCGCTGAAGGCGGGGGTGATGGAGATTCCCGACGTGATCGTGGTCAACAAGTCCGACCACCCCTTGACCGACACGATGATCCGTGAGGTCAAGACCGCGCTGGCGCTCAGCCCCGATCGCGGCTGGAGGATCCCGGTGCTGCGGACCGAGGCCTCGCGCGGCGAGGGAGTGACCGAGTTGCGCGAGGCGATCGAGGCCCATCGCGCCCACATCGAGGCCGAGGGAACACTGGCCGAACGCCGCGCCCGCAACCTGCGGGCCGAGGTGATCGGGATCGCGACGGCGCGCCTTCGCCGCCAGCTCGAGGCGCAGGCACTCGCCGACGGGGAGATCGAGCAGCTTTTGGACCGTGTCGTGCGACGCGAGATCGATCCCGCTCGGGCAGCGCGTGAGTTGCTAGAAAAGAGAGCGCAATGAGCGAGCAGGGGAAAGCGTCCGAGCAGCTCACCGCGCCGTCGGCGAGCGCCGCCACTTCGGCCACCGCCACCTCGGCCACCGCCGTCACTTCGGCCGAGCTGCCGAGCCTCGAGGCGGCCCGCTCATGGATCGGGATGAAGCTCGAGGACATCGGCGGCGGATCGGCTGGCAAGGTCGAGGGCCTGTTCGTCGATGCCGAGAGCAAGCTGCCGATTTGGACTCAGATCAGACTCGGCCGTTTCGGGCACCGCTCGCTGATCCCGTTCGAGCATTGCGTCGAGGCGGGCGGTCGGGTCTGGACCCCGTATGACCGGGACCTTTTGCGCGGGGCGCCGCGGGTCGATCCCGACAAGGGCCTGACCCGGCAACAGGAAGTGATCTTGTGCGCCTACTTCGAGATTCCCGAGACGACCGGTCGCGCCGGACGGATCGCTTCCCGCAGCGCCGATACGGTCACGACGCGACCCGGTTAGCGTTCCGCTCGCCGTCGCCTTCGGCCCCGGTTCGCTCCAAGGCGCGGGTTGCCTCCTCGATCGCCCGCATCGCGGATTCGAGGTCGGCCAGGTCAGAGACCAGAGCGCGGCGTCGTTCGGCGCGGGCGCCGGCGCCGAAGCTCGGATCGCTGCCGCCGACGGGCGCGGCAAACGCTCTCACCGTGGCGCCTGTGGCCGGTCGTTGAGTTGGCGCCTGGGGCCCGGGAGGCGCTGGGGGGGCGGGGATCGTGGCGCCGAGCCCCGCGGTCGCAACCGCGGCGCCAATCGGGTTGTCGCTGCCGCGCAGGGTGCGCTCGTGCTCGCTGAAGCCGAGCCAAAGCATGTCGATCTCGCGACGCAGTTCGGCGAGTTCGCCCTCCCGAACCAAAATCGCCGCGTCGACATCCTTGCGGCGGTAGCCGAAAAGACCGCGCCGCAACCGGGCCGGCGCCGCGGCAGGCGGCTTCGGAGGCTGGGCGGCGTCCGTTGCCGCGTCGG
Source organism: bacterium (assembly GCA_023251975.1). Lineage (GTDB taxonomy): Bacteria > Actinomycetota > Thermoleophilia > Solirubrobacterales > 70-9 > JAHEXU01. Next base: position 2,582 of record JAHEXU010000088.1, read on the forward strand.
TTGGCTTGGCGTCCTCGCTCTCGCTCATGCGCTCGGACCGAGTATAGGAGCCGTCATCGCGAATCGGTGGGCGGCGCGGCCCGCCCGGGGCGACTATGCTCAGCCGACCGGCTGCGCGGTTCAAGAAACTTCCGGGTGGCAGCCCCTAGGACTCGACAGGTGGACTCCCTAGTGCTAGCTTTCGCGACAGCCCCGGCGGGGCACCGCGGGACAAGGATGTTCCAATGACCGATCAGACACCAAGGACAGGCGGCGGCGACGAATCGAGTCGTCGGCGTCGCCGTCGCAGCGGCGCCTCGCTGAACGAGGCATTGCGCTGGATCGGTTCGCGGGTCGATGACATCAACGGCGCCGGAATCGGCCGCCTTGAAGACATCTGGGTAGACCCGATCGAGGGTGAGCCGCGCTGGCTTTTGGTCAAGGAGGGGCGCTTCGGCGGCCGCCACACCCTGTTGCCGTTTGCCCAGATCAGCGCCGGCGGCGGTCGGGTCGCGGTTCCGTTCGAGCGCCGCCACGTCCGCTCAGCGCCGGAGGTTCGACCGGGCGCGCCGCTCAGCGCCGATCTCGAGCGATCACTGGCCGAGCACTACGCCGCCGCCGCCTCGATTCCGGCGTCGGAGCCAGCGCCGCGCGATCAACTCGACGAGGCGCCGCTGCTCGACAATACCGAGTTGGGTGAACGCCCCGATTCGGTGGATTCGCCGACCGAGGAGTGGGATGTTTTCGACTTCGGCAGCGCCGACGAGGACCTTGAGATCACGGCTCGCCGCGGTGTCGACTTGCCGGCCGAGCCGCGGATCGAGCCGGTCGAGCCCGCGGGCCCCGAACCGGCCCGCAACTTCGAGCCGGTCGACCCCTCGGGGCCGGTTGAACCGGCTGCCCGGGTCGAGCCGCTTGGCGCTCTCGACCCGGAAGGTTGGGAGGAGGAAACCGGCAGGGGCCGGGGGCTTGGGGATGGCGGAGGGTCGGACACCTTCCCCCCTCCACGCCCCGGCCCCGGCTATTTCCGCCCCGCTGCGCCCGGCCCGCCACAGCACGAGCCGTGGGCGGCCGTTCCTTCTCAGGCTCCGCCGCCGGGCCCGAGTCCGCAGGCGCCACAGCAGGCGCCACGGGTGCCGCCGCGCCCCGCGGTCGCCGCTTTTCGGCTCCAGCCCGCGGTCGGCCCCGGTCCCGCGGCGCAGTGGATCTGGCACCCCCAGGCCGGCTGGATGACAACCGACCAGTTGCAGGATCTGATGCGCCAACCCCTCGCCCCGCAGGTGGGTGGCTCGCCCGACTACATCGAACTCGAGATTAACGGCCGAATCCGAATCAGCGGTGAGGTCAACTATTTGACACCGCTGCGCCGATCCGCGCTCTAGCCCTCGCTCGACCCGCCGCCGCCGGCGGCCAGGGTGACGTGCCAGATCGCCCCGCGGTCGGAGAACAGGTCGGCGACCTCGGTGCTGCCGAGCCTTCGTCGTAGTGCCTCGACATCTCGGGTTGTAATTGTCAGGGTGGCGCGGCCGTGGCCGATCCGCTTCACCTCACTGGAGCTAACCGCCGCAATCGCGCCGAGTCGCAGCTCAAGCTGGTCCATCGCGCTGACATCGACGATCGGCTCGAAGCAGACGGTGATCTCCGAAACCTCGCCGCCGCCCTCTTCGGCGGACTCGTAGGGGTTTTCGTGCCAGGAGTGGTCGAATTCGGGATGCATCGGCGGGATCCCGGCTTCGCCGACCAGCCAGCGGGCGGGGACGGCGGGGGAGGCGGCGAGCGGCGCGCTGATCGGCGGCGGGGTGGGGGCACCGGGCCGGGGAATTCGTGGCCGAAGCGCACCCGCCGGCATCGGTCGCGGCGGTAGCGGGCGCTCCGGGGCGACTCCGGGAGCGGCGGGTGCAAGCGGTCTGGCTGGCGCGGTTCGTGTCGGTGTCGGCGGGGTCGGCTCGATGCTCGGGGCCTGAGGTGGCGAGGGGAGCGGGGCGCCAAATGGCGCCTCGGTCGGCGCTGTCCCAGGTGCCTTGGCCGGTCGTTGATCGATCGGCTCGCCTTGCGGCTCGGGTCGGGCTGGTTCGGCGGCGAGGCCTGGCTCGGTTGGCGCCGGTTCGGACGCGGCCCCGACCGAGTTGCCGGTTGCCGCTCGCTCCTGTCGAAGCGGCGCGCTCGTGTAGGGCGCTTCGACGATCGGCGCGTAGCCGACCGTCGGCTCGGGCGGCCCGAACGCCTCCGGCCCGGGCCGACCGGGCGGCGGCGGACCGTAGCCGAGCGGTGCGGGCGCACCTGGCGGGCCCGCTGGCCAGGCGGGCCACGGTGTGGGCGAATAGGGGCCGGGCCGGCCTGGATCGGCCGGGTAGGGGTAGGCCGGGTAGGGGTAGGCAGGAAACGGGGGGGCAAATTGCGGGTGGCGCGGCGGGCCTGGCGGCGGTGGCCCGTAGGGCGGTGTCGCGGTCGGAACCGGCGCCGGTGGCCCGTAAGGCGCCGTCGCGGTCGGAATCGGCGGCGGATATTCGGCTTGGGTGAGCGGTGCGGAGGCGAGGCGGCTGGAGCGCTCGCGGCTGGCGCTCTCGAGATCGGCGACGCTGCGGGTGAGGGCGGCGATCCGGTCTCGCAGCCGATCGATGTCCTGCTCGAGCCGAGCGATCGGATCGGCCGGTGCGGGGATTGGCGGTTGCGCCGACGGGCCGCTGGATGGATGCTCGGAGGTGCTCATATCGTCGTCCACCTGAAGATAGCCCAGGTACGGCCGCTCGATGCGAATTATCGCCTCGCGAGGGTTCTGCGGTCGATCATTCGCTCGAGCGTCCCCGCCCCCCGAGCGCCAGCTTTAGGGCCCGCGCAAGAATAAGTGCTCGATTTAGGCGGTCGAGGATCGAGCGGCCCGGCAGCGCTGCAACCCTGCCGCTCACCTCAAGGTGCCATAGCTCTTCAAGAACGGCGGTCGAGCTTGCGACCTCAACCTCGCCTCGAGCAACCTGGCCGAGGATCGCTCGGCATGCTGCCCCTGTCGGATCGGCCGCGATCGCGTAAACGAGCACGTTCGTATCGATAAAGATCGCACTCAACTGGCGAGTCGCTCTTCGTCGAGGATCGTCTCGACTTCAGCGAAACTCGGAGCGGGCGCCGCGCGCAACGCGCTCCATCTCCGCGACAGCGGCGATCCGATCCCCTGAGTCAGCGGCGGCCCAGTTTTTCTTCGATCGCCTCGCGCACGAGATCTTCGATCGATGTCCCGCGCAGACGCGCCCCGCATTGAGACGCCGGTGTTGGTCGGTTCCCGGCGCTCCACAAGAATAGGTGCGTCATTTAGGCGATCGATGCTGATCGGCCGCGTAAAGGCGCTGTTATCGTTGCGCGGGCTCCTCGACGGCGCGGGTTACGTCCCGCCCATCCGGCTGCCTATGCGTCCGAGAAGTCCGCCCTCTTGGGGATCTGTGCGGGCGGGGTTCCGATCACGATCACGATCTCCTTGCGATCGGTCAGCTCGATCCCCCGCGGGTCCTCGGTGTAGGGCCTACCGTCGACATAGAACGCGATCGCTTCCGGGTCACAGTACTCCCCAACACAGGACTCGTTAAACCGCACGCCCCACTCGGTGAAGAACTGACCCAGCAGATTGGGCTCGGGCGTCGCCGACTCCGTGTGGAGGATGCCAGTCTCGTCGTGGGTATGGAGCGGCGAGATACATGGCTTGCGGCAACGCTCGATGCCGCCGTAGCTGATCGAGTCGTCGGGCAAATCGAAGCGCCGCACCTCGGGGTCGGCGATATTGATCCCGATTCCCGCCGGCACCTCGATCGGCGCGCCGTCGACGAAGACGTCCAGATGGGCGTGGACGTGCTGGGTCAGAACCTCCTTCCGCTCGGACTCCAATCCGGCCGCGGACGTACGCTCGATCGGATCCTGCGGAGCTGGCCAGAGGACCAGTGCGTCAGCGTCCGCGGGCGCCGACCTTTGCCCGGCCCGGGGCGGCCCACCGGGGGGTTCGCCGGTCCCGCCGTCATCGCCGCATCCGGCGACCGCCAAGAGCAGTGATACGGCGACGATGAGTCGCGCCCGGGTCACGGGCACTCCCCGTTCGTGCGCTCGTAGATCGCCCGCGCGCCTTTCGACAGTGGACCGTCGAGTTGACCGGAGCCCTGGTTTCCGAGCACGAGCACGCAGCGACCCTGCACCCAGAAGACGTTGCCGACTCGCGGTTCGGATGCGGTGAAGCCGCGCGCGCCCGGAATGCCTGGAACATCGAAGCGGCCGATCTTCGCGTCGTCGGGGAGAAACGAGCGGATCACGCCGGTGCGCAGCTCATGCGCCATGTCGTTTTGGGCACCTTCCGCGGTCGCGAACACGGCGACGTTCGACACTCCGGCCGTCTGCGGGCCACGGATCGGCTGGAAGACGATCGAAATGAACCCCTCGCGACGGAGTCGCCGTGCGTCAACCGGCGTCAGATCGTCGGATTTCACGAATGCCTTGACGCCCGTGATCGTCTCGCGCGATCGAGGTGACGCTCCGGGCTGTGCATCCGGACGGAACCCTGGCTCTTCGCCCTCGCGCATGAGGAACCGGTCGAGCCCCCCGACACCCGACGCCGCCTCATAGGTGGTTCGCATCGCCCTGCCGAATTCGGCGCTGAATTTTGCGCTCGGCTGTCCGTCCGCCTGGACGACGTATAGCTGCGGACCGATCACGAACTCGGCGCGATCGGCCTCGACCCTGGATTCCCCCGGGGGCAGCTCGACCCGAACCGGCACGTGATGGACCGCGGCCGAGTTTGGAATCTCCTCCAGCTCGTACTCTCGCGGCGAGACCAAACACGCGGCAGCGCTCGGCTGCTTTAGATCCTCTTGGTGAAGAGCGTCGCGGGCCTCGACGGCGCCCTGCTCCGAGTTGAACCGGGCGGCGATGATCCGCACGCTAAACCTGTGGTGCGAGGCCTCGAGCTTCGTGCCCACGGCACCCTGGAAGCCGGCATCCTCCATCGCAACACCCAGTTCACTTGGGCTAGTGGCGTCGGGGATGACGAGACCCTGGCCGACCATGTCCGTTGCGTTGTCCCACTTCGACTCGCGCCGCTGACTCAGCCCAAGCTCGGCGGCGGCGGGCAGACGCGGCATCAGCTCGGCAATCGAGAGCTGGCGACCCCCGTAGGCGCCGTCCCCGTCGCCACAGGCGGCGAGACCGATTACAAGAGCGGCCAGCGTCCCGAGCTTCGCTCCTACCCTGCTTCGCATCCCAAAACCTCCGTTAGATCGCTAATAGGGCAAGCATCCGCGATACCGCCCCCGGGCACAATGGGTGTCCGGTGGCCGGTGTCCTGACCAGCGGCAAGGCGAACCTTGCCCGCAGGCCAGGGACCTTTCCGCGAGGTAAGGCGGTACTTGCCGATAGGGCACAGCACAGACCACCCGATGCCCCTTGCGGGGGCGCTCGTGTCGGGGATAATCGCGTCATGGCCCAGGCGGAAGGACACGATGCGACGTCCGGGCGGCTGATCCGGGGCCGCTACGAGGTACTGAGCACGCTCGGCTTCGGCGGCGAAGGCCAGGTCGTCAAGGCGCTCGACCGCCAGCATCACCGAGTTGTCGCGCTTAAGATCCGCGAGATCCGCGACGACCGGATGCGCGAGGATCTGCTCAACGAGGCGCGGATCCTGCTCGCGATTCCGCCCCATCCTGCGCTCTCGCTGGTGCGCGAGGACTTCTTCGACGGCAACAGCTACGTCGTGGCAATGGACTGGGTGGAGGGCACCGACCTTGCGATGCTGCTGCGCGAGCGGGGCCGGCCTGGTCTGGCGCCGTCGAGCGTGCTCGCCTATCTGGCCCAGGCGTCCGAGGCGCTCACCCACCTCCATTCCCAGGACCCGCCCGTGATCCACGGCGACGTCAAGCCTGCGAACCTGATCCTGACCAAAGGTGGGCGCGTCAAGCTCGTCGACTTCGGCGTCTCCTCGGCGCTCGCTGCGCCACGCCGCGCCGGCACGCCGGGCTTTCGCGCACCCGAGCTCGCCGCCGACGGCGCGCCGTCGCGCGCCAGCGACGTGTACTCGCTTGCGGCCACCGCGTTCGCTTTGCTGAGCGGATCGCCCCCCTTAGGCGTGCTGCCCGCGTGGGAGGGCATCGAGCCGACACAGGCCAAGCAGCTCGAGGCCGCGCTGCGCCGCGGCCTGGCCACCGATCCCGCGCGGCGACCGGCGACGCCGGGGGAACTCGTCGAGGGTTTGCGCACCGGCTTAAGCGCGGCACTCCCAACCGGCGTGATTACGTTCTGCCTCTCCGACATCGAGGGCTCCACCGAGCTGTGGGAGGCGGACCCTGCGGCGATGGCGCAGGCGCTCGTCCGCCACGACGAGATTATCGCGGACCACGTCGAGGCGCACGGCGGTCGGTTCCTCAAGTCGATGGGTGAGGGCGACTCCACCGTCTCGGTGTTCGAGTCGGCACCTCAGGCGCTCGGCGCCGCGATCGTCACTACCCAGGCGCTGCAAGAGGAGCCGTGGCCCGGCGGTCTGCGCCTCGCAGTCCGTTTCGGGCTACACACGGGCGAGGCAGAGCGCCGCGGAGCCGATTACTTCGGGTCGACCGTCAACCTCGCAGCCCGGCTACGCGGACGGGCGGGCGGCGGCCAGATCTTCGCCTCCGCGTCCACCACGAGGCTCGTCGCGCGGCACCTCCCGGCCGGATGCGAGCTCGTCGACCTCGGCTTCCACCGGCTACACGGCGTCCGCGCGCCGGAGCGACTCCACGCCCTTAAGGGCCCGGGTATTAGCGCGCCGCTGCCCGCCTCCGAGTCCCCGTATCGGGGCCTGCTGGCCTTCGAGCCCGACGATCGGCGGTTCTTCTTCGGCCGTGAGCGCGTCAGTGCGGAGACCATTGGTCGGCTTGCGTCCGGGCGCCTGCTGGCGATCATCGGGGCGTCGGGCAGCGGTAAGTCTTCGGTGCTCCGCGCCGGTGTGGCCGGCGCCGTGGAGGCCGGCGAGGTAGACGGCGTCGAGCGCGCCCGGATCGTGACTCCCGGCACCGAGCCACAGCTCGCGATGGCGAATGACCCGTCCGAGCTGGTCATCGTCGATCAGTTCGAGGAGCTTTACACGCTGTGCGAGGACCTCGAACGCCGTAACGCGTTCATCGACGGGCTGCTGGCCCTCGGCTGTCCGGCCGTTATCGCGGTCCGCGCCGATCTCTATGGACGGCTGGGCGAGCACGCAGAGCTGGCGCGGGCGGTCGCGGACAACCAGGTTCTGCTCGGGGCGATGGGCGATGCGGAGCTCGAGCGCGCGATCACCGAGCCCGCCCGCGTGGCAGGCCTGCGCCTCGAGTCCGGCCTCGTGGAGCTGATCCTGCGCGACGTGGCGCGCGAGCCCGGTGCGCTGCCACTTCTATCGCATGCACTGCGCGTAACCTGGGAGCAGCGCGATGGGCCCACCCTCACCGTGGAAGGATACCGCGCTGGCGGCGGTGTCGCATCGGCGATCGCGCAGACGGCCGACTCGGTCGTCGACGCGGTGACGCCCGATCGCCAGGCGTTGATGCGCAACCTCTTCCTGCGCCTGGCGGAGTTGGGCGAGCGAATCGAGGACACGCGGCGCCGGGTCGCGGTCGAGGAGCTGGTTCCCGCCGGCACCTCCCCCGACGAGGTCCAGGCGCTGCTTGACCAGCTGGCCGACGCGAGGCTCGTGACGCTCGGTGAGGGAACGGCGGAGGTCGCCCACGAGGCCTTGATCCGCGAGTGGCCGAGGTTGCGGGGGTGGCTCGAGGAGGACCGCGCCGGGATTCAACTGCATCGCGAACTCGGCGGCGCGGCACGACGCTGGGAAGGGGGAAGCCGGGAGCCCGGCGACCTTTACCGAGGTACGAGACTCGCTGCGGCGGTGGAGTGGACGCAGGCGCACCGGGACGCGCTGAATTCAGGCGAGCGGGCCTTCCTGGATAGCAGCCTCGCGGAATCAGAGCGCGAGAGCCGCGACCAGCTCCGCGCCAACCGGCGACTACGCATGCTGCTCGCCGGCGTCGGCCTGTTGCTGGTCGCCGCCATGATCGCGGGCGTGGTGGCGCTGCGAGAGGGCGACCGGGCACGCGACGCCGCGCTGAGCGCCGACGCGCAGCGCCTCGGTGCAGTGGCTCAAGTCGACGAGCGAGTGGAACGAAGATTGCTGCTCGCCCAGGCCGGGCGCGAACTCGACGACTCCGTAGCCACGCGTGGCTACCTGCTCTCCGTGCTGGTGCGGGATCCGGCCGCGATCGGAGTGATACAGGGAGAGGAGGCCGGAATCGGGGCACTGGCTCTCAGTCCTGACGACCGGGTCCTTGCCGCTGGCAGCTTCGATGGAACCGTGACCCTGTTCGAGGCTGAGACGCGCGAACCCAGCGGCCGACCACTCGAGGTCAACCGAGGGGTCCAGGCGCTCAACTTCTCCCCCGACGGCAGGTTGCTCGCAGTCTCCGGTCCGCTCGGCGGCGCGGGCACCGGCGGCGTGACGCTGCTCGATGTCGCGACGAACAAGACGGTCCGCGAAATCAAGGTCGGGCCCCATCCGCTCGACCCCACGGTGAATTTGTTCGTCGATTCCCGGTTCGCCGAAGAGGGGCGGACCCTCGTCGTGACCATCGGGACAAACGCGCCGGAGGGCCTCCCGGTGTATGCGCGCCGCTATGACGTCCGTACCGGCAGGCCCCTCGGACCCGCTGATCGCGTCGGCCCGCGCGACGCGCTCCCTGCCCCGTCGATTCCCGCCGACGACGATCGCCTGCTCTTCACCGGGCCCCGCGCGACCACCCTCGTGGACGCGGAAACGCTGCGCGTGCTGCGCCGCATCCCGGTCGGAGCCTACGGCTCGGCGCTAGATCCGGACGGGCACGCCGCCGCGCTTGGCTACCAGGACGGCAGTGTCGAGATCCTCGACCTCCGCACCGGGGAGACCCGCCGACTCGTCGGCCGTCACGAGGATCGAGTCCAGGGCCTTGAGTTCACTCCCGACGGACGCACGCTCCTAACGAGGTCCGACGACGGCCACGTGCTGGTCTGGGACCTGCGCTCGGCCAAGGTGCGCGAGACCCTGGTCGGCCACACCGGCGCAGTCCCCGCGTTTGCTGTCAGCGGCGACGGGCGCACGCTGTACAGCGCGGGGCTCGACGGCCGGATCGTCGTCTGGGACCTTGCCGGTGATCGCCGCCTTGCCCGGCCGTTCCGGGCGGCGCCGCCGTTCAAGGGCTTCCCGCCACCGGCTCCTGCGCTCGCGATCAGTCCGTCCGGCGAAACGGTTGCCGCGGGGCTCGCCGACGGCGGCGTGCGTCTCTACGACGCGAGGACGCTGGAGCGCCTGCGCGAGTTGCCGGGGATTCGGGACGGGTTCGTGACCGCGGTCGAGTTCAGCCCCGACGGCCGGACGATAGCCGTGACGGGCGAGGGCGCCTCGGTGGAGGTGCGTGACGTGGCAAGCGGCCGCCGGGTGCGACCACCCCTGCCCAGCCTCGGCGCCCGCCTACACGGCCCACGCTCACATCCTCTGTCCTTCTCGCCCGATGGCGGCGAGCTTGCCGTAGCCGACCTCGACGGCAATCTGCGGGTGCTGGACCTAGGGAGCGGTGAGGTGCGCCGGGTGCAGCTGTCAGAGAAGAACCCGCTCGACCTGTCCTTCAGTCCTGATGGCCGGCTGCTGGCGATCGCGCTCCGCGGCGGCGCCCAGGTGCGCGACAGTCGCTCGCTTCGGGTCCTAACGCCCGGCCTCGGCGCCAGCCAGGACGATGCGGCCGCGGTCCGCTTCTCGCCCGACGGCCGGTTGCTGGCGGTCGGGGCACTAGAAGGCGGCTACACGCAGCTGTGGGGGGTGGCCGACGGCCGACGAGTCGGCCCACCTCTCGGGGGTCACGAGTTCGAGGTGAGCAGCACGGAGTTCTCCCCTGATGGGCGGACGCTCGCGACGAGTGGATTCGACGGCAACGTGAGGCTCTGGGATGTCGCCTCGCAGCGTCTGATCGGAACCCTTCCCGGCCCCTTTGGACCGCTGTCAACCCGCTTTACCCCGGACGGCCGTTGGCTGTTCACCCTGCATTCCAACGGGGTTGCGCACCGCTGGGCGGTCGGCTCCGACGCCTGGTCGCGACACGCGTGTCGCGTCGCGGGGCGCGAGCTGACCGCGGCGGAGTGGGAGGAGTTCGTCCCCGATCGGGACTATCAGCCCGTCTGTTCTTAGGACCCGCGAATAAACTAGTGAGCCGAGGCACGCCCGACGACTCGCCGGGGAGCTTGTCTTCGGCGTGTCGTATCGATTCAGTAATTATTGCGGGCGCCCTTAGCTCCTAGTGCTTCCGGTCGTAGGCTTCCGTTACCGGTCGGCGAGTGGGCGGGCGCGGCTTCACTGTGCACGGCACCGGCCCGGGTGCTGTCAAACGCATCCGGGCGCCGCCGCACCACTAGCCTTCGCTCAGGTCACTCGCGCGCAGTTGCGACAGCGAGACGGCGCCGCGCTTAAGCGCCTCGTTCGCGAGCCGCGCACGGCGGTGCGAGTCGCCAGCCGGAACCTCGAACTTTCCGTAGAGATTGGTCAGGTGTTGCTTGACGGCGGCCTGGGTGATTACCAGCTCTTCGGCGATCGCCCGCGTTGAGGCGGGCTCCGTGAACATGTCGCGGTTGAGCAGTGGGCGGCAAAGCGCCACGAGCACGTCGCCCTCGCGCGCGGTCAATGTCGGCGGCGCATCCTCGGCCTCGGTCACCGGCCCACCGGCGGTCAGGGGGTCGCGGAAGATCAGGCGGGTCTGCCCGACTCGGATCTCGTCGCCGTGACGCAGCCGGTGGGCGGACCAGATCCGCTCGCCGTTGACCCAAGTGCCGTTCGAGGAGCCGAGGTCGGTCAAGCACCATCCCGCCGGGAACCGTTCGACCACGGCGTGGAGATGACTGGCGGTGGGATCGTCGTCGAGCGCGACATCGTTCTCCAATGCCTTGCCGATGGTCGCACGGTCCACATCCAGCGAGAACCGCCAACCGCGAGCGCCGGACATCACGTCGATCTGTGGACGCACGGCCCAAGCTTACGATCTCCTCCAGCAGTCCGCGTATTTGCCGCCTGTCAACCCGTTCGGACTCTGGATCGTCGGTAACCGAAATCGGCAGCCCGAGACCAGCGCCGAATCCTTGGCAAGCCCCTGGGGTCATATCTCGACCGGGTCTTATTGCCCTCGGGCGAGGTGATCGCATCGGGGCGATCGATCGCCGTGTAGTCGCTGCGGGTCAGCTCGGCCGGCTCGCCGGAGCTTGCGAGTGGGCCGGTCAGGTTCAGGCCCTCGAGGGCCTGAGAGACCGCGTTGTCTGCAGTGTTCGATAGGTGGTCCGCGAGTATTCGAGCTTGGTGCACTTGGCCGGGTCTGAGCAGACCGGGGTCAGCTCGCTTTGGGGGCGGTCGTAGGCGGCGTAGGCGATCGTCGCGGTATAGGTGCCTGGTGTTACGCGCCACGCAGGCTGACCACCAACGCCTGATCTAGCGCCACGAACCGTGACGACGGCAGGATTCGCCGTTGTTGTTGTTTTTCGTCGTTGTTGGTCGTTCGTTCGTTCGTCGTTC
>JAHEXU010000089.1 GCA_023251975.1 bacterium
GCAGGGTGGCGCGGATCCAGATGAAGAAGATCAGCAGGGCGAAGATGTTGGTCGGCATCCAGATCGGGTCGACGAAGCCGGGGCCGGGGCCGTGCCAGCCGCCGAGGAAGAATGAGGGTGGCGACGGCGGAGACGACGATCATCTCGATGTATTCGCCCATGAAAAAGGAGCCGAATCGCATCCCCCCATACTCGGTGTTGTAGCCGGCGACCAGTTCGGCGTCGGCCTCGGGGAGATCGAACGGGGCGCGGTTGGTCTCGGCGAATCCGGCGATCGTCGCCGTGGCGCTCTGATCTCGATTGTTGGAGCCGCTGCCGGTTCGGGTCGGCCTGAACGCCGACACTTTGGTTCGCCTCATTATCAGCGGCGAACGACCACTTGCTCGCAGCTCGGGTTCGGGCGGTCGATCGGGTCGACGATCGCCCGATCAAGACCGGCACCGCAGCCGATCAGCTCGTCTCGCTCGCCGTCGGCGGCCCGGATCAGATCGACTCCGGCGCCGGCGTAAAGCTCATCGGCGCCGCCGCGACCGACCACCAAGTCGGGTCCCCGGCCTGCGAAGATCGTGTTTGGGTCACGATCGCCGATCACTCTGTCGGCCCCGGAGCCGAAAGGAAAACGACCGTGACGCGAGCCGTAGTTCTCGACATCGACCACCTCGACATCGATGTTGTCACCTTCACGGCTGCCCTGGCGTCCATCGTTGGCGATCCCGTCGAGGCTGATCCGGCAACTACCGCAGTGGCGAACGTAGGAGTCGGTGCCAGCACCGCCCTGGATCAAGTCGGAGGATTCTGCTCGCGTCTGTTTTCCTCTGCGGATCTGATCATCGCCGCCACCGGCATAGATGCGATCGGCGCCGCCCAGCTCCTCGATGGCGTCGTTACCACCCATTCCGTAGATTACGTCAGCACCTGAATCGTCCCTGAGCCTGCCGGAATTAATAGAGTCCGACTCCGGGCTTCCGACCTCGAGGTCATCCCCGCCCCCGCCAGAGATGGAGCTTTCGCCGTGGGCGATGAGCTCGTCGTCACCTCGCCCACCGACCAGCCAGGTACCGGTGCCGGTGCCGCCAACTAGGTGATCGACGCCGCCCTCGCCGAGCAGCCGACACGTGTAGTCGCCGCAGAACTCCGACTCAGCGCCCAAGGAAGCATCGTCGTTGCCTGGCCCCAGAAGGGCTTCCAAGTGGATAGCGAAGCCGTCACCAAGCGTCTGGAATCGATCGTCGCCCCCGCGCAGAGCCATTTCGACCCTCGCGTCCGGGGTCGGAACGGGGCAGCGAAGCTCCGATCCGGCGGCGGTGCACCCCTCACCGGCGGCTATTGAGGTCGCTCCGTCGGAGACGTAGAAGGTTCGTTCTGCGGCTTCGTTGACGACCCTGACCTGAACGTCGTTGGCGATCGCACCGCCGTTGATCGTCAGCGTCTTGCCGGTGACGGAGACCGAGGTCGGCGGCGCGGTGGCCCTGGCGGGAGCATTAAAGCCGAGCGTAAGCAGCGCGGCGACGATCAGCGCTATGCGTAGCTGCATCGCTGCTCCACGTCGGGCCGCGATGCTGCGCGCGTCCCGCGAATGACCTTGGCTTTCATCGATTGAGTCCATCATTCCTTTGGAGTTTGGCGATTTGGCGGGGTGTGCAAACGGCGGGGGTAGTTGATCACCGCCGTTGCTAAAACCGCGGTCCCAGCTTGCGCTCGCCAAGCGCCTGCGCATCCACCTAGCGATCCCTCAGTACTCGATGCTCTCGCAGCTCCCAGCCTGTACAGTATTCCTATCCGTCAACGTAGCAGGTATCGTAGTCGGCGCCAGCATGAAAGATGTCGGTCCTCTCGTTCCGAGCATCGATCGTATCGTCGCCCGCATCGCCGTAGAGCACGTCAGCCGAGCTGGGAGCCGAGGACAGTGCAGGCGGCACGCGAGGCAGGAGCTCTCGGCTACCTCGACAAGGCCGCCGGAGCGCCGGAGATCGTCCGCGCTGTCCTTGAGGCGCGGGCGGGACGACCGATGTTCAGCGATCTGACGATGTCAGCGCTGGTTGAGGAGCTTCGCGGCGGCTCGGATTGCCCGTCGATCAGGCGTCCTGCCTAGGCTCCCGATGGTGGGTTGGTGCGCGGCGCACCGGGACGTTGCGCTGCGCGCTCAGGTCAAGACGACCAAAACCGCGGTGACGAGCACGTTCAGTGTCGCCAGGGGTAGCAGGACCTTCCAGCCCAGGGACATCAGCTGGTCGTAGCGCAGGCGCGGCAGGGTGGCGCGGATCCAGATAAAGAAGATCAACAGGCCGAAGATCTTGGTCAGCATCCAGATCGGGTCGAGGAAGCCGGGGCCGGGGCCGTGCCAGCCGCCGAGGAAGAATGAGGTGGCGACTGCGGAGACGACGATCATCTCCATGTATTCGGCCATGAAAAAGGAGCCGAATCGCATCCCCCCATACTCGGTGTTGTAGCCGGCGACCAGTTCGGCGTCGGCCTCGGGGAGATCGAACGGGGCGCGGTTGGTCTCGGCGAATCCGGCGATCATGAAGATCAGAAAACCGACGAACTGGGGGATGATGTACCAGACGGTGTCGGCCTGGGCGTTGGCGATGTCGACGAGGCTGAGCGAGCCGGCCATCATGACCGCCCCGAGCAGCGCCAGACCCATCGAGATCTCATAGCTGATCAGCTGGGCGGCCGAGCGCATCGCGCCGAGGAAGCTGTATTTGGACCCCGATGCCCAGCCGCCGAGCAGGAGCCCGTAAAACGCGATCGAGCCGAAGGCGAAGGTGTAGAGGACTCCGATCGAGACATCGATCCCATAAAAGCCGACCCCGTCTTTGACATCGCCGAACGGGATGATCGCGAGCGTCGCGGTCGCGGTGAAGATGACGATCGCGGGCGCCGCAGCCCACAGGAACGGGACCGCGTTGTCGGGGCGGTAGCTCTCCTTGGTCAGCAGCTTGAGGACATCGGCCAGCGGCTGCATGATCCCGTGGGGTCCGACTCGATTGGGGCCGTGGCGGCCCTGGAAACGGCCGAGCAGCTTGCGCTCGATCAGCAATATCACCGGGACGATCTGCAAGATCACGATGAAGATGACCAGCGACTTGACGATCATGATCCAGCTCGCCTCGGCAAAGCTGGTGTCGGCGATCGGCAGCGACATCAGCCAGCCGCCATCGCGGTCGCCGCGGCGGGGATCCGCTCGACCGTGACCGTGCTCGATCCGATCAGCGGCGTCGCACTCTGCTCGGCCGTGCCTTCAAGCAAAAAGGCGGTTCCTTCGAGCATTCGTCGACGTACCGCGACGGTTGCCTGGACGCTCACCTTGCCGTCGCCGACCAGGACCCGATCGCCGTCGCCGATTCCGAGACGGTCGGCGTCGGCGGCGCCGATCTCGAGCCGCTGCGTCGGCGTCAGATAGCCGAGCGCGGCCGAGCGTTCGCTGATCTCGCCGACCCAGAGGTCGCGGTAGGTGCCGAGCCGCAGCGCCCCGGTACCGCCTCCTGCGCTCGCCGAGCCGTTCCCGGCCGGCGCTGCCGTTGGTGGCGGTGGCGCCTGATCTCGGTCGATCGCCAAGGCGATGGCCGCGTCGCGCTCCTGCCAGCGCACCCCACCGCCGCCGATTTCGTCCTGGGTGAGGCCGGCGTAGATCGGCGCCGCAGCGGCCAACCCGCCAAGCACATCCGCTGCCGAGTCGAAGCCGGTCTCGTCGCCGAGCCGGGCCGCCAACTCGCTCAGGACCTGCCAATGCGCCCGCACCGAGCCCGGGTGGGCGAGGTTTGGTCGCAGCCGCTGGATCCGGCCATCGGGGTGGGTGACGGTGCCGTCGGCCTCGGCATGGGTCTCGGCGGGGAGATGAACATCGGCGTTTTGCGCCGAGGCGGTCCCGAACATCGAGACCGAGAGGGTGAACTCGGCGGCGCCGATTGCGCGCGCCCAGGTGGTCGGTTCGGGGAAGTCGCGAACCGGGTCAACGTTCCACAAGATCAGCGCCCTCAGATCTCCCGCCTCGAGTGCGTCACGGATCTCGGCGGCGTTCATCCCGGTTGCGGTCTCGGTTAGGCCGGGACCAGCGGTTGGCAGACAGCCGGCCTCGCGGAGCCCGCGGGCGTTCGCAATCCCCGGCACCTCCAACAGTCCGGAGGACGGTTTGGCGGCGAGGCCGAGGTCGTCGGCGAGGCCGAGCAGGCTGCGGATCGCCGCTTCGCCATCGGGTCCGAAGCCGAGCCGCTCACCCCACACAATCACGACATCATCGCGACCAAGCAGCCCGGCGGCAATCGCGGAGGCACGGTTCTCGGCTCCCGCTATCGCCGCCCGCAGGTCGGCGATCAGGGTCGCGCCGTCACCGGGGGCGTAGCGCACGGCGCTCGCCGCCTGGTGGCGGTCTGGAGCGGTGCCGCCGTCGAGGGTCGAGGGGCGCTCACTTGCGACCGACAAGACGGCGCCGTTTCGACGAACCGCCTTGCGAATCCGCAGATCGACCATCGGCATCTGGTTGAGCGGGTCGCAGCCGATCACGCAAATCGCGTTGGCGCTGTCGAGGTCGCTGATCGTGGCCGAGATCGCCGGGTCGGCCAGCGCCGCGTGGAGGGCGCGCGGCAGGGTGCCACCGGGGCGGGAGTCAATGTGGGGAGAGTCGAGGGCGCCGCGCGCGATCCGCTGCAGCAGGTAGCCCTCCTCGTTGCTGGTGCCGCCGCCGACGATTACGCCGACCTTGCCGCGCGCCGCCTTGAGGCCGGCGGCGATCCGGGTCAGCGCCTCGTCCCAGCTCGCTTCGCCGAGCGCGCCGCCGCTTCGGATCAGCGGGGTCGTCGGGCGGTCGGAGGAGCCGAACATCTGGAAGCCGTAGCGACCTTTGTCGCAAAGCCAGCCGTCGTCGACCGCGTCGTTTTGGCGTGACATCACCCGGGCGACCCGCTCATCGCGGACGGTGAACTTGACGTTGCACTGCGAGGGGCAGAAGGTGCAGACCGAACCGGCGTCCTCGATGTCCCAGGGCCGGGCACGGAAGCGGTAGGTCTCCGAGGTCAAGGCACCGACCGGGCAGAGCTCGGTGATGTTGCCGTGGAAGGGGTCGTTGTAGGGGCGGTTGTCGTGGGTTCCGACGTATGAGTTAGAACCGCGCTGGATCAGCTGAAGCTGTTCGTCTTCGGAGACCTCTTGGCTGAAGCGGACGCAGCGGTAACAGAGGATGCAGCGCTCGCGGTCGATCCGGACCAGCGGCGACAGCGGCACCGGCTTTTCAAAGTGGCGCTTGGGGTCGCTGACCCGGCTCTTGCCCTCTCCCCATCCGACCGAGATGTCCTGCAGCGGACACTCGCCGCCCTTGTCGCAGACCGGGCAGTCGAGCGGGTGGTTGACGAGCAGGAACTCGACGACCGCGCTCTGCGCCTCTCGAACCCCTTCGGAGCGGGTGTAGACGACCATTCCGTCGCGGACCGGGGTGGCGCAGGAGGCCTGTAGCTTCGGGATTCCCTCGATCTCGACTAGACACATCCGGCAGGCGCCAACCGGTGCGCCGAGCTTCGGCTCGTAACAAAAGACCGGGATCTCAACATCGCCGCGTTTTGCCGCGTCGACCAGCATCGTGCCCTCCGGTGCGACGATCTCGGTGCCGTCGACGACGATCGTTACCGGGGGGCGTTCTCGCCTGCTCATCGGCGGGTTGGGAGGTGTTGAGATTGGTCGCGCACCTGAACCGGCAACCTACCTGAATCGCCGCCGATGCTGCCGCCCCGCCGACGCCGGCGCCCGGCTCGGTGGATCCGGGCTCAGATGCCGAGCGCCGGGGCGAGCATCGGCTCGTGTTGGAGCGGCGTCGGCTCGGCGTCGCGGGCAGCCTCGATTGCCGCCTCGAACTCGGAGCGCCAGCGACGCACCATCGAGCCGACCGGCATCGCCATCGCGTCGCCGAGCACGCAGAGGCAGTTGCCGATGATGTTCTCCTGCACCGAGGCGATGATGTCGAGGTCCATCGGGGTGGCGGCGCCCTCGGCCACCCGTTCCAACATCTTCACGGTCCAGTTGGTGCCCTCGCGACAGGGGGTGCATTTGCCGCACGACTCGTGGTGGTAGAACCGCGCTGTCCGTAGTGCCAGCTCGGGGATCGAGACCGTCTCGTCGGCGACGATGATCGCCCCCGAGCCGAGCATCGATCCGGCGGCGGCGATCGCTTCGAAGCAGTACGGCAGGTCGAGTTCCTCCGGTCCCAAAAGCGGCGAGGACGAGCCGCCGGGGAACCAGGCCTTGACCCCGCCGACCAGCGGGCCGCCACCGAGGCCGAAGATGATCTCGCGGCTTGAAAGCCCGAGCTCGATCTCGTAGTTGCCGGGGCGCTTGACGCAGCCCGAGATCGAGATCAGCTTGGTACCGCTTGACTGTTCGGTTCCAAATCCCTTGAACCACTCCGAACCGTGGTTGACGATGATCGGGGCGTTCATCAGCGTCTCGACGTTATTGATCAGGGTGGGTCCGCCGTAAAGGCCCTGGATCGCCGGGAATGGCGGCTTTAGGCGCGGGTTGCCGCGCTTGCCCTCAAGCGAATCAAGCAGGGCTGTCTCCTCGCCGCAGATGTAGGCGCCGGCGCCGCGATGGACGACCAGCTCGACTCGCTTGCCGCTGCCGAGGATGTTGGCGCCGAGATAGCCCGCGTCGTAGGCCTCGGCGACCGCGATATCGAGGATGTCGGCGACCTCGTCGTATTCGCCGCGGATGAAGATGAAGCAGAAGGTCGCGTCGACCGCCAGCGCTGCGATCGCAATTCCCTCGATCAGCTGATGCGGATTTTTTTGCATCAGCTCGCGGTCCTTGAAGGTGCCGGGCTCGGATTCGTCGGCGTTGGCGCAGAGGTACTTGACCATGTCGCCGCGCGGCAAGAACGATCCCTTCTTTCCCATCGAGAAGCCGGCGCCGCCGCGGCCGCGCAACCCCGAGTCCTCAAGCTCCTGCAGAACCTCGTTCGGCTCCATCATCTTGTAGGCCCGTTCGATCGCCCGGTAGCCGCCGTGGCCACGGTAGCCGACGATGCCGCGAAGCGCCGGATCGTCAATGTTGCGGAACAGCAGTCGAGTTTCGCTCACGCCCCGAAAGCTATCGGAGCCGCCGCCGCAGCGGCACTATCGGGGCACCTCGGCGGCGATCGCGCCTCCGAGGTGCTTCACCAGCGACTCGAAGTTCTCCCTCAAAAGCGGCTCGATCCGTCGCCGCACAAGCGGGAATAGGAGCCGCTGCGCGCGTCCGCCAGCGAGCCGGACCCGCCAGGTGATTCGGGTTGTGTTCTCTGCTTGGCTTGACGGGGTGGCCTCGAACGTATACAGGTAGGGACCGGCCGGGTTGCGCTCGCTGAACGTGTAGTAGTCGGGCGGCGACCAGTCGACGATCTCGTGGGCGATCACGGTCTTGCCGTGAACGCAGTGGGCGCTTGTCCCGACCGAGCGTGCCCCGCGCGGGTTCGTCTCGTCGTAGCGATCGATCGAGAGCCGCCACTCGAGCTGACGGGCGGGCTCGGTCATCATGCTCCAGGCCGTAGCGCGGTCAACCGCCACCTCCGCCTCAAAGACCAACACCTCGGTCCCGGGCTCGACCCGGATCCGCTCCCGCGCCCGCGCTCGCTCCCACAGCTCGCGCAGGTCGCGGACCCGGCCGCCGGCCTCGCCCGCATCGGGGTAGCTCTCGGTGTGGCGGGGCATCGCGTCGGCCCCGGCGACCCCTGGAGGCGCCGCGAGCAGCGCGTCGGTGTAGAGCGCGTAGGCCGAGATCCCGGTCGCCTCGGTGATCGAGTTCTTGAGCAGTCGGTGGGCGAGGATCACATCGGGCCCGTAGATTTCCTCACTCCCGGCGACCTCATGGCGAGCGTAGGAGCCGTGGTGGGCGAGGAACTTCAGGTCGATCTCGCCGATTCGTCGGCAGGCGTCACACTCGCACGAGGTCGCCTGCGCGATCGTCCGTCGGCGGCGCATGAAACTGAGGTAGGCGTCCTCGACCGCGGTCAGGACCTCGGTGGGCGGGGTCGCATCGGTGCCGATGCAGAGGATCGCGTCGCCCTCGAGCTTTTCGATCTCCAGGGTCACTCCGAGTCGTTCGGCGATCACCCCGAGCAGGTCGGCCATGATGTCAACGGAGTGTTCGAACTCGACTCCACCGACGTAGTTGGTGTAGCCGCTCAGATCGGCCAGCACAATCGGTCCGCGGTGTATCTGCGACCCTGACGCCATCGGGGGCCTGATGATAGTCGCGAGGCGGGTGCGAATCGGGCAGCGTCCGTACCCTCGGGCTTGCGGGTGATATGAGCAAGCCGACCGACAAGCCGAGGCCGTTCGAGCGCGCCCCCCACCTGGAGCCGCCGCTTCGACTGCCGCGGCTCGCCGCGTCGGGGCTGGTCGAGGTCGACCCGGGCTGGGGCGTAATCCAGCAGTTCGTACTCGCGTCGGGGCTTGAGACGATTGGCGAGCTGGAGGTGATCGCGGCGATCGAGGCGGGCGAGCCGCTGGTCGACACCCGCCTCGCCGAATACGTCGCCGCCGGGACGCTGCCGACGGCGCGAGCGATCGGCTGGGAGGATGCGGCGGCATTGAGCGGCGAGTTTGACCCGGCGCGGCCGACGATCGTCTTTTGCAACGGCCCGCAATGCCAGGCAACGCCGCGCGCCGTCGAGGCGCTGCTCGGGGCTGGACTGGTGGCGACGGCGCTGCGCTACTACCGCGGTGGGATCCATGACTGGGTGACACTGGGGCTACCGCTGGCGCCGCTCGAGATCGCCCCGTCCCAATCGGGAACCATCTCGGCAGATTGTGGGCGCTCGCCCAACGCCTTCTCGTCGTCAGTTGCGGTCGGCGACGATCGTGGCCCCGATCGTCCGGCGCGATGATCAGTTGGCCCGGCTCGGGCCACTCAAACGCAGCTCAGTTGGCGTCACGACATACCCAAGACGATCAGCACCGCGACGGAGCCGCCGATCGATCGTCACCAGCCGACACCCGAGCAACCCCGCCATCGCGACGTATTCGGCGTCGCAGGTCTTCGCCCAACCGAGCTGGTCTGCGATCTCCCAGGCCTTGGCACCCAGCCCCGGAGGTGAATTCTCTTTGACTGGGCCTTTCGCGATCGCGTCGAGGATCTCGAGCGCTCGTGTTTTGGCGAGTCGGCGACGCCAGGTCAGGGCGTGCAGGGTCGAGCGCGTCTCGGAGAATGCGAGAGGCGGCGTGACCAGGTCGTATGCATTCATTGACTCCGGAAGCAGCTCGGATGCTGCGATCGCGAGGATCACACCGGCATCGCAGACCAAAAGCCCTCGGTTGGCCGTTTTCACCGGTCGCTGCGGGCTTCCCTGACGGCTCGGGCCCAGTCGATCATCGGCTCACCGTGTCGATCGTGCGCCCACTCGGACGGGAGCTCCAGTGGCGGAAGGTCGGGCGCGACCACGTCCAGATCGACCTCTTCGATCACATGCTGGGTGCCGACCTTGTCGGCTCGTAGGCGCCCTTCGCGGATCCAGCGCCGGACCGTCTCTGGCTTGCGACCGACCCGCACGGCCGCTTCCGGAACGGTTAGCATAGTGCTGCATACTACACCATCGGGCGAGCTGGGACCGATGGCGCCGTCGGGCGTCCCCGCCGAAGTGGGACTCGACTAGATTCAGGGCGCCCGCTGCGCTTCAACCCTGAGGACCGCCCATGTCAGACGAGATCATCTACACCTACACCGACGAGGCGCCCGCCCTGGCAACGCATTCGTTGCTGCCGATCATCGAGGCTTTCGCCGGGCTGGCCGGTGTCGGGGTCGAGCGGCGCGACATCTCGCTGGCCGCGCGGATCCTTGCCGCCTTTGGCGACCACCTGCCCGCCGACCGGCGGGTTGTGGATGCGCTCGCCGAACTCGGCGAGTTGGCGAAGACGCCGACGGCGAACATCATCAAGCTGCCGAATATCTCGGCCTCGATCCCACAGCTTCGGGCCGCGATCGCCGAACTGCAGGCACAGGGCTATGCGCTGCCCGACTACGTCGACGATCCCGGCGAGGATGTCGCCGCCGCCGAGGTGAAGGCTCGCTACGACGCTGTCAAGGGCAGCGCGGTCAACCCGGTGCTGCGCGAGGGTAACTCCGATCGCCGTGCCGCCAAGGCGGTCAAGGACTACGCACGCGCCCACCCCCACTCGATGGGCGCCTGGTCGGGCGATTCAAAGACGCGGGTCGCGACGATGGACGGCGGTGACTTCCGCGCCAACGAGCGCTCGACGACGATCGCCGCTGACGGCGCGCTGCGAATCGAGCACGTCGGCGCCGACGGGACCAAGTCGGTCTTGAAGGAGTCGATCGCGGTCCTCGCCGGTGAGGTGATCGACGCGACGGTCATGTCGAAGGCTGCGCTCGAGAGCTTTCTCGTCGAGCAGGTCGCGGCGGCGAAGGCGGAGGGGATCCTCTTCTCGATCCACCTCAAGGCGACGATGATGAAGGTCTCCGACCCGATCATCTTCGGCTACGGCGCCCGCGCCTTCTTCGCCGATGTCTTCACGCGCTACGGCGACGAGCTCGCCGCCGCCGGAGCCAACCTTCGCGACGGGCTGGGCGACGTGCTCGCCGCGATTGAGACGCTGGACGAGCCGCTTCGGAGCGAGATTAGGACGGCGATTGAGGCCGCGATCGCGGCTGGACCCGACCTTGCGATGGTCGACTCGAACCGCGGCATCACCAACCTGCACGTCCCCTCCGACACGATCGTTGACGCTTCGATGCCGGCGATGATCCGCAGCTCCGGACATATGTGGAACGCCGCCGGCAACGAGCAGGACTGCCTCGCGGTGATCCCGGACTCGAGCTACGCCGGCGTGTATCGCGAGGTGATCGACTTTTGCCGAGCAAACGGTGCGTTTGACCCGGCGAGGATGGGCTCGGTCCCGAACGTCGGGCTGATGGCCCAGAAGGCCGAGGAGTACGGGAGCCACGACAAGACCTTCGAAATCGGCGCCGACGGCCGAGTCGATGTTGTCGACGTGGCCGACGGCGAGGCGGTGATCTCCCACCAGGTTGAGGCCGGTGACATCTGGCGTGCCTGCCAGACCAAGGACGCTCCGATCCGCGACTGGGTCAAGCTGGCGGTGACTCGGGCCCGCGCCAGTGGTGCCCCGGCCATTTTCTGGCTCGACTCCGAGCGCGCCCACGATGCTGAGCTGATCGAGAAGGTCAACGCCTACCTGCCCGAACACGACACCACCGGGCTCGACATCCGAATCCTCTCCCCGGTCGAGGCAACCAAGCTGTCGCTGGAGCGAATCGCCCGCGGCGAGGACACGATCTCGGTCACCGGCAACGTTTTGCGCGACTACCTGACCGACCTCTTTCCGATCCTCGAGCTCGGAACGAGCGCAAAGATGCTCTCGATCGTGCCGCTGATGAACGGTGGCGGCCTGTTCGAGACCGGCGCCGGCGGCTCGGCGCCGAAACACGTCCAGCAGTTCACCGCCGAGAACCACCTGCGCTGGGACAGCCTCGGCGAGTTCCTGGCCCTCGCCGTCTCGCTCGAAAAGTACGCCGAGGTGACTGGCAACTCGAAGGCCGCGGTGCTGGCGGCGGCGCTCGATGCCGGAACCGGCCGGGTGCTAACAGAGGACCGCTCACCGTCCCGCAAGGTCGGTGAACTCGACAACCGGGGGAGCCACTTCTACCTGGCGCTCTACTGGGCCGAAGCACTCGCCGCGCAGGGCGATGACGCCGAGTTGGCCGCCACCTTCGGACCGATCGCCGCCGCCCTCGCCGCCGCCGAGCAGCAGATCGCCACCGAACTGCTCCAGGTCCAAGGTGAGGCGATCGAGATCGGCGGCTACTTTGCCCCCGATAAATCCCTGGCCGAGGCCGCCATGCGCCCCAGCCCGACCCTGAACGCGATCATCGACTCAATCGCGAGCTGAGCGGCTCGGGACCCCGCAGGTGTCGCCCAAACCCTAGCTAGATCACCGAAGCACCCGGACTACAACCCCGGGAGATCGCGGAACGCCGAGTCGTCGGTGGTGATCACCGTTCGTCCACTCGCCCTGGCGGTTGCGGCGATCTGAAGGTCGTGCGCTCCGCGCGTCCTTCCCTGGCGCCGGGTGTGCGCGAGCAGTAGCGCGTGCTAACGGGCGATCGCGAGGTCGTAGGCGACGACCTCGACGTTGTCGAGGAGATCGGTGACGAAAGCCTCACGGCGATCGCGGTGTGTGCTGTCGGCGAGCTCGACTCCGACCATCAGTTCGGCGGCCGTAACCGCGCTGATCGCGACTATCGCGCCCCCAGGAATGACCGCCGATGGGTCGAGATCGCCCCGTTCCAGCGCGATCAGTGCACCGGAGTCGAGGATTAGTTCTTCCACGGATTCCCGGTGTCGGCCGGTCCCACCACTTCCTTGATGGTCGCGAGGTCATCCGCCCAAGCATCGTCGAGACGATGCCTCGCAAACGTCTTCCGCAGTTCGTCCGCGTTCGATTGACAGACCGGCGTGACGGTCGCGATGGGGCACCCGCGTCGAAGCACAGTAAGGGTTTCTCCGCGGTGTTCAACGGCGTCGAGTATGTCGGCAAACCGCTCCGACGCGTCGGTCGCTGAAATATTGGCCATTATCGGATTATCCGAAATATCGGCTTGAAGTCAAGCTGGCCGATCCTTCCACGATCTGTCGGAGGGCGCGATCACGACGGCGACGGCGGCTTCGAGAAGAGGGCGGGCGGCTCGGTGTGTGTCGCATCGGTGCGACTGTCGATCGCATCCGGCAGACTGGGTTTGTGACGATTCGACTGGCGACTAACAGTGAAGCCGGAATTGAGTTCGGCGACCTGCTGAATGAGCGCCTCGGTCGCTCGGGCGGGGCGCGTGTGTTCGCGTTTCTCCTCGCGTGGGATCGCCTGCGCGATCAGCTCGAACGCGCTCCGACGCGGAATGAGATTGCCCGCCGCTACGGCTGGGATCGCTCAACCGCATACCGGGATCGTGAGTTGCTTCAGGAGGCAACCGGCGAACAGACACCGGAGCGAATCACGGCTCTGCTCTTGGAGTCCGTGCGCAGCGGCGGCTTAGGGGCGTTGCTTGCGACCCCAGTCATCGAGGAGGTCGACGACCGCGAGCAAGCGCTCCGCTCGCTCGCCGACTGGGAGCCCGACCTGGGCCTCGAGGAACTCGAAGCAAGCCGCCAACCCCGCAGCTTCTGATCGAACCCGTCGATACCACGGCTTGGATCACCTCGCGTAGGCTCGGTGGCGAGGTCAGGCGAAAGTTCGATGCGGGCCTGCTCGCTGGAACGATCGTGACCTGCGAGATGGTGAAGCAGGAGTTGCTCCACTCGACCAGGAATCACGCAGAGTTCCGTGCCCGCCGCCGCGAGCTCGATCAGATCGAGTCGTGCCCGATCTCAGAACGGGAGTGGAGGCGCGCGATCGGGGTCTACGAAGAACTGGCGCAGCAGGGCGGTTTGCACCATCGATCCGTTAAGCACTCCGACCTGCTGATCGGCGGCCGAGTCAGCCAGATACGGGATCCTCCACTACGATCAAGATTACGACCGGATTTCCGAGATCACCGGACATGCGGCCCGCTGGGTAGCTCCCCGGGGATCGCTCTGAAGCCCCCTCCCCCACTCCCCCAACGGTGGGTCCGGCGGGCCGTCAGGGCCGCCCGCGGCGCCGCGGATTGCGATCGCCTTCTCGGGCATGACATCGGCTCCGGCGCGCAGGGAGGCGACGATCGTGGCGGCGTCGCCGTTTTCGAGCGGCCCGAAGTATCGGGCGTTGACCGAGGCCATCGGAGCGATGTCGCAGGCACCGAAGCTCGAGGCTGGCGGCGTCGCAGAAGGCGCCAGCAGGTCGTCGGCGCCGCGCATCCAGCGACTGATGTTGGTGCAGACCAAGACCCGGTTCTCGCCAACCGGCTCGAGCTTGAACTGGTCGTAAAAGCTCGCCACCGATTCGAGGTAGGCGGGTTCGACATCCATCACCTCGGCGACCTGGC
>JAHEXU010000090.1 GCA_023251975.1 bacterium
CTTCCGCCGCGCTGCCGACGGATCGCTGACCTTCGCCGAACGCCCCCGCTGCGCCGCGAGATCAGGCAGTCGGCGAAGGTCAGCGATCCGTCGGCAGCGCGGCGGAAGTGCATCACCCGGCCGGACCCGGCGCTGTAGAGGTCGTTCCCGTCCGGGGTGACGACGAGGTCGGCGGGCCGCGGCGAGGAGGCGGCAAAGGCTCGCGGCAGCGGAACAGTGGCGCAGCTCTCGAAACTCGACGGGTTTGCGAGGCAGCCCTGCATCGTCAGCGCGAAGGTGGAGTCGCGGTTGAAGATTGCGATTCGGTCAGATTTTGCGGCGGAACCGTAGCCGTAGGTGTAGAGATTGCCTCCGTCGGGGCTGGCGGCGATCGCGATCGGGGAGCCGATATCGTCAATCGGCGCGTCGGTGCAGCCGCCGAAGGCGAGATCCGCCATGCACTCCTCGTAAGCGATCGACGGCACCGACGGTCGGCCGGTCAGCCGCGAGACGGCTCCGAGGTCGGGGAACGCCTGCCCCGAGGTCGGGTCCTCGCCTGAGTTCGCGCCGGCGACGTAGATGTCGAAGTCGCCGGGTAGCGCGTTTGGCGAGATCGCCGGCAGGGTCAGCACGTCGCGGGGCTCGAACAGGACATCAGGCATGTCTCTACATCCGGCGAGCGCGCCGCCGTGATTGGCGGAGAGGCATCCGAACGCTCAAGGACCCCGTCCGGCGCTCGCGTCAACCCGGTCAGCGAGGGCCTCGAGCCGGCATCGCCGTTGGCGGTGCAAACCCGGTTGGCGTCGCGAAGGAATCGATCGGCGGGTCGGCGCAGAGTCCACTAAACCAACGCCACGGGAGCCGATACAGTCGGCCTCCCACGGCGTCGTCAGGCCTGTCGCTTGCGCCGTGGGCACGCCCACTGCCAGCAGCGCCCGTAAGGGCCGTGATCGCGAACACTCCCCGGTGCCGCGCCATCAACGCAGCATACCGCCGGCCGACCGCGGTTTCGCATTTGCGGACGCCAAACCGACCGCAGCGCGGTTCGATCCGAGGCCCGCCATGATTGCGGGACGATGCCCGCCCACCGTCGGTCAACCAGCCCGACCACCGCCCCGGTGCGCCACGCTCAGAAGTTGCGCCCCGCACTGCCGCCTGACCGCCCGGACAAAGCGGCCTGCTGCTGAGCCAGGAGACAGCGATCAGTCCCGCCCGTAAACCCAACCCCGAACTCGACCGCCTGATCGAGGAGATCACGGTCGACTGTCACGACGAATACGAGCAGCTGTCCGGCTTCGAAACGGCCTTCGAAAACGACGCGACCTTTCCGTTCCCGGGCAAGGTCGTCGGTGAATGCGTCGAGGTGCTTGGCGTCGGGACCGAAAACGATCGCCAAGAGCTGATTGCGACCTGCGAGCGCAACTCCCGCCACCATCAGATCGCGCTGCTTGACCTCGAGGCCAGCCCCGACCCCGTTACTTCACGCCTGATCGCCGCCTATCGACGCTGGATCGGCGCCTGAACAGGGCGGTCACCCCGAACCTGGTCTCGACTGCGGAGTTATGGGTCGTGCGCGCTGCGTCGAGTCCCGAGCACTCGAGGTCCCCACCGGGCGGCGTCGCGGCGGCCGCGCCTTGGTTTAGCCGCCCCGGGTCAAGATCACGCTCGCGATCACCGCAACGAAACCGCTCCCCGTCATCATCGACAGCTGGACGATCGACCGTTGCAAGCCGTCGATTCGCACGGACTGGGTATCGAGCCTCTGAGCCAGGGCCTCCCCCTGCGCGTCGATCCGGCCCACGAGGTGCTCCCCCTGCGCGTCGATCCGGCCCACGAGGTGCTCACCTTGCGCGTCGATCCGGCCCACGAGGCGCTCCCCTTGCGCGTCGATCCTTCGCGACAATTGCTCCCCCTGCGCGTCGATCCGTCGTGACAGATCAGCGAGGCTGGCGTCCATCCGAATGCCCAGCGTTCGGAAGTCATCGTCGACGCGGTTGAATCCATCATCCATCCGCCGCGAGAGGTCGTCGAGGCGCTCATCGCTCCAGGTTGCGCGGGCTGGTTCCATCAATTGAAACGATACCTCGCGACCCGATTCATATCTACCTCAACGGTGCCAATTCAAGGGCGCAATTGCACCATCACGGACTCTGCGACCAGGCGTCAAGCACCAGCAGCGCCCAAATCTGCGCTGAGCGGTCGCTTGCGCCCGACTGGTGGGCGTCAACGATCGCCTCGACCGCCTTGCCCTGCACCAACCCGCCCGCAAGCTCGTGGCGCCCGCACAGCATCTCCCGCACCGTCTCACGCAGTTCGCCTCGAAACCACGACCCAAGTGGCACCCCGAATCCCCGCTTTGGCCCGTCGAGGGTCTCGTCGGGTATGAGGCCCCGGTAGGCCTGGCGCAAAAACCACTTCTTTTCCATTCGCCTGGTCTTGATCGCGACCGGCAGCCGGGCGGCGAACTCCATCACCTCGTGGTCGAGCAGCGGCGAGCGCGCCTCCAACGAGTGGGCCATCGAGGCGATGTCCATCTTCGTCAAGAGGTCCCCCGGCAGATACGTCTCAACGTCGGTCTGCAGGATCACGTCGAGGCGATCCGACCCCGTGGCGGATTGCCAGGGCCCCGCGATGACTGAGGCGGTTTCGTCTTGGTCGACCGTCGGCGTCAGGTCCGCCGACGCCACCATCGCCCGTTCGGTCGCCGAGAAGATTCCGACGTGCGAGGCGTAGCGCGCTGGCGCGTCGAGGTCGACTGTGCTGAGGAGCCGGTGCGCATACTCGGCGCTCGAGCGCCCGCGACCGGTCGGGATCAGCCGATCCGCGGCTCGTCCGAACGGCCTACGTAGCGCGGCCGGAAGCGCGTCGAGGCCGCGGCTGCGCGCGTTGATCAGGTGCCTTCGGTAGCCCGCGAACGACTCGTCGCCGCCGTCCCCGTTTAGCGCCACCGTGACCTGCCGACGGGTCAGCTCGGCCAGGTAGAAGCTCGGCACCGCCGAGGAATCCGCGTACGGCTCGCCGTAATGGCGGACCAGTTTCGCCAACAGCTCGATCGCGTCGGGCTTGACGGTGAACTCGGTGTGATCGGTCTCGAATCGCTCGGCGATGCGCCGTGCCCCGGCCAACTCGTCATAGGCCGCGTCGTCGAAACCGATCGAGAATGTCTTGACCGGGTTGGTCGAGCGTCGCGCCATCTCGGAAACCACGATCGCCGAGTCAATCCCACCCGATAAGAACGCCCCGAGCGGGACATCGGAGATCATCCGCCGTTCGACCCCTTGGCGGATCAGGGCGCGCCCCTGTTCCGCGAGCTCGGTGAACGAGCCGCTCAGCTTGTCGGAGTAGTCGAGTCGCCACCACCGCTCGACCTCGACTCGGCCGTCTTCCCAAACCAGTCGATGCCCCGGCTCCAGTTTGCGTACCCCGGTCCAGATCGTCTTCGGCGCCTGGATGTAGCCGTAGGCGAGGAACTGATCGAGCGCGCCGGGATCGACCTGTCTGGGAACCGCCGGATCGACCGCCAAAGCGGCGAGTTCCGAAGCGAAGCTGAGATCGCCCGCCGGCGCGTGGAAATAGTGCAGCGGCTTCTTGCCGACCCGGTCTCGGGCGATCAAGAGGCGGTGTCGGCTGCTATCCCAAAGGGCGAACGCGAACATCCCGGCGAGACGCTCAACACAGCGGTCGCCGAACTCCTCGTAGAGGTGCGCGATCACCTCGGTGTCGCCGTCCGTCGCCAGCCTGTGCCCCCGTGCGCGCAGCTCGTCGCGCAACTCCCGGTAGTTGTAGATCTCGCCGTTCATCACGACCACGACCGACCGATCCTCGTTGTAGATCGGCTGGTCCCCGGTCTCCAGGTCGATTACCGCCAGGCGCTGGATCCCCAATCCGACGCCCTCAGCGGCGTGAACGCCGCGCGAGTCCGGCCCTCGATGCGCTTGACGCTCGCCCATCGCCTCGATCAAACTTCGCTCGACCCGCTTCCCGGCCGCGACCTTCCCGGCGATCCCACACATCCACAGTCGAGGCTAGCCGCTTCGCCTACGACGGTCTCTCGGGCAACAGGGCGACGTTTCGGTTTTGGATGCCGATACCACGGTGGGCCGCCGACGCGTCGCCTCAGGGCTCGGCGCGCCAAAGCTCGGACTCGACCCGCGCCGCGCTTTAGCGCTCTCCGCGCTCCACCGACTGATGCCGCGTCGAAGCGGGGGTGTTGTAGGTAGCGAGCAACGATTCGAAGTGGGCCTCGTCGGAGGGGACGATCCCGGCCTTTCGCGCTTCTCGCGCGAGTAGCGTCGCGCGGCTCGCCTCGCCGTTGGAGATCTCCGCGTTCATCGGGGCGACCCGGGGAGCGATCGATTGGGCCGCCGTCTCGATCGCCTCGGCCGGTACTCCGCGGCGTCGCCCCGCGAAGCGCACCCAAGCCTCGAGCGCGGCCGGGAACTCCGCTGCCAGCCGGTTGGCGTCAAAACGGAGGTGGGGGAGCCATTCGAGCATGAACCTGTCGACCATGACCGGGCTCCAGCGCAGCGGTCGGCCGTCGATGTAGTCGGCGGCAAAGTCGATGGCGGCGCGGGCAATCGAAGACCCCTCGCCGTCGGGGTCGAGCCCCGCGGCCTCCGGCGAGGCGAGGAACTCCTCGACCAACGACTCGCGCTCCTCGAATGAGAACTCGACGCCCTGCTCGGGATAAAGCCTGCACGCATCGCTCCAGTCGGCCGGGACGCCGGGGGTCGAAAATGCGATTCGGTGGGCCATCGCCCGTAGCGCAGCGAACTCCTCCTCGACCATCGGCTCGGGGGCCTGGTCGGTCAGTTCGATCGCGTCAAGGATGTGAAACGACGCGATTCCCGGGTCGATCTCGACCGCCCGGACCTTCTCCCCGCCAGGCTCGTCGTCGGTCAATTCGGCTGTGGCTTCGCGTACGTCCTGCAGCGATCCCGCCGCCATTAGTTCCGTTGCCATGCCTCCGAGATTGAAGTCGATGCAGGCGCCGAGCGCGATCGTCTCGCCCCCCGGGTAGGTGAGCTCGACGAACAGTGTCCGCTCGTCATCGAAAACGTCTTCCTTGAACTCCAGCGCACCGGTAACGACTGCCTGCTCGAGCTCGGCGACCCACGGCAGTGGCCGGTCGATTCGCCCCTCCAGTTCCACCGCGCGGCGTCGTGCGTCGAGCGCGAGCTCGGTCGAGCTGACGGAGGCGATCGTCGCCAGAGCGGCGTGGGCCGTCGGATCGCCCCGAGATTGGAGCCGCTTGACCAGCTCGCCTCCCAGCATGCACTCGATCTCGTCCGGATCGTAAATCTCGGCTTCGGCCCTGCCCTCCCATGCCACGCCCAGCGCCGCCGAGACGCTCAGCTCGGCGTTGACCGGGGAGTCGCTCTCGGCGATCGACTCGCACAGTATCGCCGCGATCTCCGCCACCGGGTCGGCCGCTCGATACCTCCGTTGCTGTTCTCGCTTCTTCGAAACCCGGGCCGGGTGCCCGCCGCTGCCGCGCCGCCTCTTTTTCGAACTCATCGTCGCCAGCCTACGCGAGTCGCCGCGACGGCTCGCTTTCCTTTTCGTAAAGAGCGCCCATCGCGGCGACCGGGAGGCGGCGCCCGCTCGATCAGCTGCCGGGTCAGATCGCCGTCTCACTATCACCTTCGGCAGCTGAGCTGGGCGTGCTGAGGGCAAGCTATGCGCCCTCGGGGGGGGGCAGCTTGGATGGCGAGCGTTGCACGGCTCAGGGCCGGGCGCTGGCGCTCAGGATCGATGACGCGACCGCGTCGGCACCGGTGGAGATCGCTGACCCGAAGTTGCGCCGGGGTCAGCGGCTTCGACGCCCCACCCCTGGATCGCGCCACCCGCGGCGCGCCACCCTGCGCGGCGTCCTCGCTGCCCAGACCCGGCGGATCAAGAGCGCGGCGGTCGCCCCGCAGGACCGGGAGCGTTATCTGAGTCTGATCGGACCCGAGTCTGATCGGAGTCGGCGCGCTGCGTCCGCACCGTTTACTCGGGCGCCCGCCTCGACGCGTCAGCGGGCAGTCGAAATTGCAGCGATCGCTCCGGGGTTCGGGCCGCCAGGCACCCGGCGAGGCGATCGAGCGGGATCAGTTCGATGGTCGGCCGCGATCTTCAGCAGCTCGGATGGGTCGCTCAGTCGATGGATCTCGTCCAGCACGTCCGCCCCGACCCGCCCTCGCTCAGGAACGCCTCGGGATCATCGATCAGCCGACGCGTTCGCGGCAGTTCACAATCGAAGTATTCGATGTCCCGCAGTGAGCGAGACAGAACCGTCTTACCCGCGCGCCTGACCCCGGCCAGCCAAACGATCGGCCTGCGGCGCCACGCGGACTCGATGCGCTCCACCCAGTCTGACGAAACGCGACCATATGCAGCCCAGCTTAGCGAATTATGCGACCATATGCTAGGTCGGATCGCGTTTGGTAGCGGCTCGTGTCGGTTGGCGGTTCGAACCGGCGTCCCGGCTGGCGGCCGAGCTTCGGTCTCGGACCCGAGGCCGAGGGCCGCCAAGGCCGAGCTTCACGCTCGCGGTACCTGGACCTCGCGGTGGATCGTCTTGACGTTGCCAGCGGCGTCGATCAGCTTTAGGGCCCGCGGAAGAATAAGTGCGGCTTTACGCGGCCGATTACCGTCGCGGATGCAGCGCCGTCGCGAGCCCGCAATAGCGCTGCTATTCCGGCCCCACGCCGCCGCCGCCCCGCTCGGTCCTCGACCGCCTAAATCGAGCACTTATTCTTCCGCGGGCCCTTAGCTTCAGCTTGGCGGGGTCGGCGTGCGCTCGCCTGGCGACCAAGACCGAGACAGGGCGCGTTCCGCCGGCCCTCAGGGTGCCGATCCGTTTGGCGCCGATCAGCTCGCCGTTTCGTTTCAGCGTCGCATCGATTGAGATCCTCTGGTTGACCTTGATCAAAAGATCCAACGATCGGATGCCGTCATCGCGTTCGCGGAACTCGATCGATTGCAGCGTCGCATCGACGGAGCCGTCGCTGGTCGCCGGTAGGTTGGCCAGCGCGATCGTCCCGGCGCCACTGTAGCCGTCGCTGGTGTTGTCGTTGGGCGCAAGCAGCAGGCGATTGCCCTGGCTTTCTTCGCTCGCGTAGATCCCATCGTTGTCGTTGGTCGTGGTGGCGGTGCTGGAGTCGTAACCGGCGGTCGCAACGACGGCGCTATCGATCGACTGATCGAAGAAGATCTGGGTCGCGAAATTATAGGTTGAGCTCGCTCCGTCGAAGGTTCGGATCCGAACGTGGATATGGACCGTGCGGCTGCCATACCAACCCGGATAGACGGTTTGGAAGTGGACCTTGCCGAGTGCATTGGTGACCTGGTACCCCCGTAGTCAGGTTTGAGCGAGGGTGTTGTCGTTGCCCATCCCGGCGGGCTCGTCGGAATAGTTCCCGCCGGGATCGGCGTGCCAGATATCGACCCAGGTACCCGGCTGAATCGCGCATCCGCCAGCGGAGCGAACGATCGTCAGGGTGAGGCTGAGCGGAACGCCGCTGCGATCACCTCTGATGTCGGAGCGATTGAGGCGCTCGTCCTCCCAAAACGGGCCTTCGGTGACCTGTGGGGCGACGCTGCGTGATGCGGCGCTCGCGGTCGGCGTCATGATCGGAGCCGCCAAACCAAGAAGATCAAACGGCGACCCCAAATTCACTGCGAGCGAGCGCGGGACCACGACCAGGGCGACTACGCAGAACAGATGCGCCGCGCCGTGCGCCGCGCCCAGATCGGTGTGGGGACGGCGTCGCCAAACCGGCGATCGTCGCCAAGACCTCGTTCGCGGCTGGCCCACGCTACGCCGCAGCTAACATACCTGGAGATGTCGAAGCGTCGGGCGCTGATCTTGTGAGGGGTCCTGGGCGACCGCTTTCGGGGCGCCTGATCGCCGCCGCGCTGCTGACTGGCGCCATGATCGTTTTCGCGCCCACCCCCCCGACAGCCCAGGCATGTGCTCCGCAGAGTCCTTGCATGTCGTCGACCCAGACCGTGCTCTGCCCCTACGCGAATACAACCGGCGAGGGCTACTTCAGCTTCAACATCCCTAAGGGCGCGGTCAATGTCGGCTACCGGGTCGTTGACGCCGACACCGGCGGCATCTATTTCACCCGCCAATTCGGCGGCGGCGGCGGGGCCGCGCCAGAAATCTGCTCGGGGACATCGACCACGGTCTCTGACTCATTCGCGCCCGGCGGCCCACCCGGCAGCGACGACACCTACCGGGTCGATTACGTGATCGCCAACACCGGCGGCGGCAATCCCGCCGAGACGAAGATGATCAAGGCGGTCGCCTTCTGGAAGATGCCCGCCGACCTCGAGCTGACCAAACAGATCGCCGATTCCGACGGCCATCCGGTGGCGGGCGATGACTTTCTGACCGACCAGGAGATCAGTTTCCGGGTCACCGTCACCAACCACGGCCCGTTTCCCGCTCAGGGGGTCCAGCTCGCCGACAGCCCCTCCCACGGGACCTTGGGCGGGTTGCTCTGCCCGGCCGTGCGGATCCGGCAGCTCAGTGGCCCGGGAGCCGCGGAGGTGTTCCTCGGCGAGCACTCGTTCGCAGGGGCGGCCTACGCGAAGTGGCCCGAGTTCCCGGTTGACGAGACCGCGGTCTTCCTGGTCACGCTGAAGTGTCCGAAGCAGGACGCCTACTCGAACTACGCGAGCCTGATCCATAACGTCAATGGCACCCCGGGCAAGACCGAGACCGTCGAGCCCGCCTCGGATACGCACCCCAATAGCGATCAGGTCAGCTTTTCAGTATTCAACGCTCCCGACTCGAAGGTCACCTCGGCATCCGCCTCAAAGCTTGCCGGGAGCGCGACACCGCCGCCGAGCGCGCCGCGGGTCGTGGCGAGCGCGGCGCCAAGTCGTACATCCACCGCCCTTGATTCGGTCGAGATCGCGGTGCTTCGCCTCAAGCCCGGGGTCGAGGGGCTCAACGGCCAGCTTCCCGCGCACGCCACGATTGGCGGCGGCGATTGCCTATGGCTGAAGAGCAAGCGCCCCCGATTCGCGGCGCGAGAGCCGATCCACGGGATTTGCGATACGCCATTGTGGCTGGACGCCGACGGAGCTGGCCGCTGGCACTTCAAACTCGCCCGCGAACTGCCGCCCGGCCACTACGTCGCCTACTCGCGCGCGATCGACAGCGGCGGAGGAGCCGAGAGCAACTTCAGCAAGGCCGACGCAAACCGGGTCACGTTCAAGGTTCGCTAGCAGCCACGCCAGGAGGGCAGTCTGGCTCGGGTCACGCTCGCCCCAGCTGGCGTCCTTGGCGGATCGGCGCCGAGCGGGACCGGCCGAATTCCGGCGCGTCGTCGATCGGGCAGACTCGGCGGAACAAAGATGGGCCAAAACGCCAATTCATCGGTTGCGACATCCCTTGTCGGGCCTGCCAACCTTCGTTCCGCCCTCTGGGCCGCTCGGAGCCTACGGACGCTGCGTCGTTGGTTGGCGGCCGAGGGGATCGATGTCGGATCGCGGTTGGCGCCGTCGCCTCCAGGACTGTCGGCCGACGCGGAGCGGGGGGTACGCGTCGTCCTTGGGCTTCGCAGGGGGAGCTGCCTGGAGCGATCGCTGATCCTGCAGCGTTGGTTTGCCGATCACGGCGATGAGCGTGACCTAATCGTCGGCGTGACCGCACCCGGCGTCGACTTCCAGGCTCACGCTTGGCTTGACGGCGACCACGGCGAGCGCGATCAGGGCGACTACGTCGAACTGCTGCGGCGAGCCGTAACGAGGTCGGTGTAAAGCGCATCGATCTCGCCGAGCAGGCGCTCGATTGAATATCGGCCGAGGATGTGCCGTCGTGCCGCCGCCCCCATCTCGGCGCGGCGCCCCGGGTCGTGGGCGAGTTTTGCGATCGCATTGCCGAGAGCATTTGCATCGCCGGGGTCGACGAGCAGCCCGGTGCGACCGTCGATTACGACCTCGGCGACCCCGCCGACTCGGGTCGAGACCGCCGGGACGCCAGCCGCCCCGGCCTCGATCAGGGCCACCGGAGTCCCTTCGCTGGCCGAGGAGATCGCGGCCAGGTCGATCGCGGCCGTCAACTCCGGCAGATCGCGTCGGTAGCCGAGAAAGCTGACCGCGGGGGCGATCCCGAGCCGTCGCGCTCGCGCTTCGAGTTGATCGCGCGCGGCGCCGTCACCGGCAATCAACAGCCGCAATGGCGCGCTGCCGCGGCGGGCAACGGCGACCGCTTCCAGCAGCAGATCGACCCGTTTGATCGGGACCAGGCGGCCGAAAAAGCCAACCAGGACCTCGCCTGGTTCGACGCCAAGTTCAGCGCGAACCGCATTTCGTTCCGTGGCGCCGATCCGGTCGAAGGGACCGAGGTTGAGCCCGAGCCGCACGACGCTGAACTTTTCAACCGGCGCGATCCTGAGCCGAACAAGGTCGTCGACGGTTTGTTGGGAGACCCCGATCAGACGGTCGCTTTGCTTGGCGAGGCGTCGTTCGAGCCGCCGGAAGATCGCGTTTCGGACCGGATCAAAGTAGCCCTCGAGGACGTGACCGTGGTAGGTGTGGACGAGGATCGGGCACTCACCGTCACGGCTTTGTCGCAGCGCCGCCGCCCGGCCGAGCAAGCCGGCTTTCGCGGTGTGGGTGTGGACGATGTCGGGCTGGAAGTCCGCGATCAGCGCCCGGAGCGAACGCAGCGCCGCCCGGTCTGCCGAGGGGGAGATCGGTTGCACCAGGGTCGGAAGCTCAAGCTGAGGCACCCCTTCCCGGGAGGCCAGGTCGGCCATTGACTCCTCACCCGAGGCAACGGGACCGTGAACGAGCAGGGTCTGATAGCGGGTCGGGTCGAGCCGCCGTCCCGACAACAGCGCCGCCTGGTGCGCCGGTCCGCCGAGGTTGAGTCGCGCGATTACACGCAGGACCCGAAGCGGTCGGTTCGGGGTCAAGACTCGCTTCGAACCGGAGTACGACCGCCCTCGGCTCGGATCATCGCCGCCTCGAGGATCGCGATCGCCGCGATCGCGAAGATGCAGTAGCCGACTCCGACGGCTACTGCGGTCTCTTCGGAGGAGCGATAAAGCGCAATGCCGAGCGACGAGAACATCGCTTGTGAGACGGCAAAGATCGCCGCGACCCTGCGGGTGCTCTGCCAGGTCGACTCGTAGCAGCGATGCGACAGGTGGTCACGACCACCGAGGAAGACCGGAACTCCGCGCCGAATCCGCGAGGCGACCACCAAGGATGTGTCGAGAACGAAAATACCCAGCAGCGGCACAGCGGCGAACAGGGTTGCCCCCTCGAGGCCGGGATGGGGAAGCGCCATCGTCAGTGCCGCGAGCGCGAATCCGACCGCCATGCTGCCGCCGTCGCCGAGGAAGATGGTCGCGGGCTTGGTCAGGTTATGGGGCAGAAACCCAAGGCAGGCTCCGCCGAGGCCAAGCGCGATCGCGGCCAACGTCACAGCGTCGCGCTCGGAAGCAAGCAGGCCGATCCCGATCGCCGCGGCGCCCGCCGAGATGGCGGCGATTCCGTCCTGGTTGTCCATCATGTTTGTCGCGTTACAGATGCCGACAACCCAAAAGACCGTCAGCGCCAGATCGACCGCCTCGGAATCGAACAGGTCCCAGCCGAGGTCGGCCCGCCAGAGCACCGCGGCCAGGGTTATCTGGACCGCCATCCGCGGGGCCACCGGGAGTGCGATTCGGTCGTCGAGCGTGCCGAGGGCGGTCATTACGATGACTCCGGCGATGATCTCGCCGTAGCCCGAAAGCGCGTTACCCAAGGTCACCGCGACTACCCCGAAGGCGCCGACGACCGCGAGTCCGCCGAGGTAGGGGGTCGGCTCGAAATGGGCCTTGTAGTCGCGCGGATGGTCGAAAAACTCCGTCCGGACCGCCAGCCGCCGGGCCAGCGGCGTTGCGGCTGCGCTCAGCGCGAGCGCAAGCGTCAGTGTCGCGATCAGCCTTCCCGGGTCATCCACAGGATCAAGAGGCCTCGTCTGTGAGCTCTCGGCTCGGCTCCCGATCGCGGGTGCGGCTTCCGTAAAGGCGCGACGGCAGGCTGTCGCGCATCACCGCCAGATGCCGAACGACGTCGTCGATCACAGTGTCGATGTCTCGCGTCGGTTCCCAGCCGATTGCGTTGCGAAGCGCGCTTGTATCGGGCTTTCGCTTACCGAGTTCCTCGAACCCGTCGCCGAACACCTCGTCGTAGGGGACGAGCCTGATTTTCGACCTCGAACCCGTCCGGTCGATGATCCGCTGCGCGAGATCGGCAATCGAGATCTCGTTGTTGCGGTTGCCGACGTTGAATGGCCGCCCGCACAACTCCGGACCGCCGTCGAGCAGGCCGGTGACGGCGTCGATCGCATCGGCGACGTGACCGAAGCAGCGGGTTTGTCTGCCGTCGCCGTAGACGGTCAGGTTCTCGTCGATCAGCGCTTGCCCGACCAATCGTGGAATCACCATCCCGTAGGTCCCGGTCTGACGTGGCCCGACGGTGTTGAAGAAGCGCACCACAATCGTTTCGGCGCCGCCGCTGCGGTGGTAGCCGTAGGCCAGCATCTCTCCGAAGACCTTGGCGGTTGCATAGCCCCACCGTGCGGTCTGCGGCGAGCCGACGATTCGGTCGGAGTGCTCGTTGAGGCAGTCGTCGGAGACCTTTCCGTAGATCTCCGAAGTCGAGGCGAAAAGCAGCCGGGCGCCCGCTTCGGTCGCCGCCTCGCTGACGATGTCGGCGCCCCTGACGTTGCCGAGCAGCGACTCGAGCGGTCGCTCGATGACGAGACGGACCCCGACCGCCGAGGCGAGGTGCACGACCACGTCGGCGCCGGAGCAAAGTTCACGCACAAGCCCTCGGTCGAGCACGCTGCCCTCGACGAACTCGACCGCGCCGGGCTCGATCAGGTGCGCGATGTTCTCGCGGCGCCCGGTCTGCAGGTTGTCGAGCAGCACCACATCATCGCCTCGCGCGACCAACCGATCAGCCAAGTGCGAGCCGATAAAACCTGCGCCTCCGGTCACAAAAACACGCATCAACGCCCCTTGGATTGAAGGTCGAATTCCCAGCGGAGGTCCGGGCCGTCGGCCCCCTCACCTCGGCAGCGAGCATAACCACTGTTTGGTTCTCTGCGATGGGCACCCTCGATTGGCCGAGGTGGACGATCCCGATCAGGCGGGGTCATCATCGGTTTCAAGGACCCTCGAAACGACGCCGCACGGCCCCGCCACCCGCCGGCTCCTGGTTCGGGATGCGGCGTTCGATTCGGAATGTGGCGCTTGAATTTGGGCGCTCGTCCAGGCGCCTTTCCTTAGCATCGCATAATCAAACCATCATCGCGATCATTTCGCAATTGGTCAAATGGCCCAATCTGCGGGTCGCAACCGATCGGCCCGGCCCCGGTCGACTGGGCTCCGGTCGACCGTTTCAATCGCTCCGGCAATCGGCTCCCGCAATCGGCTCCCGGATACTGCCGACGCTGAGGGCGTTGGAGCGATTGATCCCCGTCTGCTTCGCCAGCACTACATCGGCGGAAATCGCTCGGTGACGGTCCTGTGGCCGCTGCTTGAGGCGGGCGCAACCCGACCCCGAACTCGCCGCCAAACTGGTCGAGAAGTTCTCGGCCGATTCCGCTACGGCGGCGCGGGACGCCGACGCGCTCGCGGACCAACTCGTCGAGTTCGGTCTCGCCCATCCCGTCGGCTGAGCGCCCCCGTGCAGCCCACGCTCTACTCGCTGCACGGGCTGGTCCTCGCCAGCGAGTATGCCCTTGATGCCGCGGAGGCCGATCCCGCCGCGACGCCGCACTACCGATTCCGGGCCGGTGCTCCGACGGGATCTACGACCTCGCCGATTTCAACGACCGCCTGCTGCTCGGGCTGAAGGGCACGATGTCCGAGGCCGAGCTGCACCTGCTCGCCGGTCGCATGCAGGGCGCCAAGCGGGCG
>JAHEXU010000091.1 GCA_023251975.1 bacterium
ACTCGGTCTTCACGATGGCGCACGGACGGTCGAAGGCCGAGTGCGATGCGATTCTCGATTCGATTGCCGACGAACACGGCCTGCACGGGGCCGACCGCGCCGTTCTTTACTCCTCGACCGAGTACAAGAAGATTCGCCTCCACTACTTCACCGACGATTACGCGCGCTGGGAGGCCGAGCAGGCGGGGCCGGGAAGCTGAGCACTGAGGCCTCGGCGGCGTTGTATCGCCGCGCCTGCGAGCTGATGCCGGGCGGGGTCTCCTCGCCGGTCAGGGCAATGCGCTCGATCGGGCGCGACCCGATCTTCATCGCGTCGGGGTCCGGGGCTGAGCTGACCGACTGCGACGGCAACACCTATATCGATTGGGTTTGCTCGTGGGGGCCTTTGATCGGCGGCCACGCCCACCCGAAGATCGGTGCCGCGCTCATCGCCGCCGCCGAGCGCGGGACCAGCTTTGGTGCCCCGACCGTCGCCGAGGTCGAATTGGCCGCCGCGATCTGCGACCGGGTCGACTCGGTCGAGATGGTTCGGCTGGTCAACTCCGGCACCGAGGCGGCGATGAGCGCGATTCGCCTCGCTCGCGCCGCCACCGGTCGCGACCGAATCATCAAGTTTGCGGGCGCCTACCACGGTCACGCCGACGATCTCCTGGTTGCCGCCGGGTCGGGGCTTGCCACCCAGGGGATCCCGGCAAGCCCCGGGGTTGGCGCCGCCCACGCCGCCACGACCACCGTGGTGGCGTGGAACGACCTCGCTGCGCTCAGCGCCGCCTTCGACGCCGATCGGTCAAGCCCGGTCGCGGCGCTGATCGCGGAGCCGATCCCGGCCAACATGGGCCTGGTCCCGGCCGCGCCGGGGTTCCTCGAAGCGCTCCGCGAGCTGTGCGACCGCCATCGCGCCATCCTGATCTTTGACGAGGTGATCAGCGGGTTTCGGGTTGCTCGCGGCGGTGCGCAGGAACTGCTCGGGGTCCGAGCCGATCTGACCGTGCTTGGCAAGGTGATCGGCGGCGGCCTCCCGGCTGCCGCTTACGGCGGAGTTCGCGAGTTGATGGAGCAGGTCGCTCCGCTCGGATCGGTCTACCAGGCCGGAACGCTGTCAGGCAATCCATTGGCCACCGCCGCCGGCCTGGCGACCCTGGAGTTGCTTGACGATCGCGCCTACCGACAGATTGCCGAGACGACCGAGCTCTTGGCGGCCGCGCTGCGCGAGGCCGCGGCCGCCGCCGGCGGCCGCGATCGGGTTAGCGTCGTCTCGCTGCCCGGCCTGGTGACGCCGTTCTTTGCAGCCGCTCCGCCGCACGACTTCGAGGCGGCAAAGCGGGCCGATCACGCGGCCTATGGTGCCTTTTGCCGGGCGCTGCTGGAGCGCGGTGTTTACCCGCCCGCGTCAGGTTACGAGGCGTGGTTCGTCTCGCTGGCCCACAATCCGGACCTGATCGAGCGAACTGCCGCTGCCTGCCGCGAGGCGTTCGCGATTGGCTTCGCCGAGTCCCCTGCCCGGGCGGCGACGTGAGATCCGATCCACTGAGCCTGCTCGCCGAACAACTGCGCGAGGAAGATTCGTTGCTCTCTCCGCACGTTGTCGAACCAGCGCCGGGCAGCGCCGGGCTCGGGATGCTGGCCGCGGCCGGTCGTGGCGCTGCCGACGGCCCGGCGGTCGGCGCGAGCTACGCGCTGCTGATCGAATCTATCCGCGAGGGATACCTGCTGCACTACGCGACCCCGCGGGTGCTGGCCGGGCTCGACCCCGACCTGGCGCTGCTGGCCGGGGACTATCTGTTTGCCCGCGGGATCGAACAACTCGCGGCGCTCGGGGATCTTGGGGCGCTGCGCGAATTGGTCGATCTGATCGCCCTCTCGGCGCAGATCCACGGCGGGGCGTCAGATCGCGCGCAGGCCAACGCGCCGCCGCTCTGGCTGGCCTGCGTTGGCGCCGTCGCGGCCGGTCCGAGTGACGGGCACGAAGCCGCCAAGCGGTCGCTGATCGTCGCGGCGCCGGAAGCTGGCAGAATCCTCGCAGCCGCTGCCCGCGAGACGGCGCGACGCGGTGGACTTGACGAGCAATTGAGTATTGCGGCCGAGTCGATAGGCTTTCCGATCGCAGCGACCCCCTGACCCTCCAGCCCCTGAGCAGCCCCACCGAGATGCCCGAAGCAGCGAGTAGCAACGGCGACGACGCCCCGAAGCTCCCCCCCGCCAAGCCCGCCGGGGCGTTCGAGGGTGAGACGATGACTCGACGGGCGGTTTTCTCGATCGGTGGGCAGGCGCTAGGCGGCGCCGGGATCGGAATCGTCGGACTGTCGGCGCTCGGGTTTGCAGCTGGCACCCCGCTGTTTGAGCAAGCCGACGAGATTTGGACCGCGGTCGGCCCTCCCGGGAAATTCGCCGTCGACACCTATCGCTCGACCGTGATAACGCTGACCCACGGGGTCGGTGAGGCTGGCAAGACAACCGCCTACGTTCGCATGGGCAGCCCCGACCTCGAGGAGACGCAGGCTTTCATCGCGGTCTCGACTCGCTGTGCCCACCTCGGCTGTCCGGTCCGCTTCGTCGAAGCCGCCAACAACTTCATTTGCCCCTGCCACGGCGGCGTTTACGGCTTCCGTGGCGAGGTCATCGGCGGCCCGCCGGTGCGCCCCCTCGACCGCTTCCAGACCCGGGTCCGCGATGGCCAGGTCGAGGTCGGGCCGCGCTACTCGGTGACCGGTGATTTCGATCCGGTCCGCTACCGCGACCCCGGTGAATTCACCGGCGGCATCTGGAACGTTTTGTTCCCGCCCCGTCCTTCTACCCCGCCCGCCCCGTAGCGGTCCGATGGCCGAACCCGAAACAAGCTCGCGGTTTCTGAAGCTTCTGCCGGGGCCGCTGCGTCGTCCCGGTACGCCGCAAAACGGAACCGGCAA
This sequence comes from bacterium, assembly GCA_023251975.1. Lineage (GTDB taxonomy): Bacteria > Actinomycetota > Thermoleophilia > Solirubrobacterales > 70-9 > JAHEXU01. Next base: position 2,907 of record JAHEXU010000091.1, read on the forward strand.
CTTGATCGACTCGGCGAAGGAGGCCCCGGCGGACCTGCTCGGCTGGGTCGACGAGCGGACCGGCGGCTCGAGCCAAATGACCGCGATGCTGTTTCGCAAGGTGCCGAAGGGAACCAACTGGTTCTACACGCTCGGATCGGCGACCTTGTTTGCCTTCATCGCCCAGGCACTGACCGGCGTCTTCCTGGCGATGTATTACACCCCGTCGGCGACCCAGGCCTACGAATCGATCGTCCACCTGACCCAGGATGTCTTCCTCGGGGAATTTGTCCGCGGCATGCACCTGTGGGGTGCCTCGGTGATGGTGATCTTGGTCTTCCTCCACATGGCGCGGACCTTCTTCTTCGGCGCCTACAAGTACCCGCGGGAGCTGCAATGGGTGATCGGGGTCGTCCTCTTGATCTTGACGATGACGATGGCCTTCACCGGTTACCTGTTGCGGTTTGACCAGCGGGCCTTCTGGGCAACCGTCGTCGGCACCAACATCAACGGAACCGGTCCGCTGGTCGGACCGTTCCTGTCGGACTTTCTGCGCGGCGGCGCCGAGTTCGGTCCGACCACCCTGCCGCGCTTCTACGCGATCCACATGCTGCTGGTCCCGGGTGCGATCATCGCGATGATCGGGGCCCACCTGAAGCTGGTGATGACGCTCGGCACGACCGCTCCGCCGTGGCTCCGGGCCGACGAGGCCTCGAAGGCGCGTGACCTGCGGACCGAGAAGGTCACGACCTCGCTGAACGGCGGATCGAGCGACGCCGAGGAGGTCAACGAGGTATGAATCGGGCCGAAAAGGAGGCCTACCTCCGCGAGTACGAGGTTCTAAAAAAGAAGGGCAAGCCGTTCTTCCCCTATGCCGTAGCCAAGGACTCGGCGATGGCGCTGATCGTCGTCTTGGTGATCGTGTTGATGTCGCTGATCTTGGGCACCGAACAGGGTCCGAAGGCCGATCCGACAACGACCACCTTCGTCCCTCGTCCGGACTGGTACTTCTTCTTCTTGTTCGAACTGCTGCGGATCATCAAGCCGTACCAGTTGGTACCGATCGCAACGATCGGAGTGCCGACGATCTGCATGGTCTTGCTGATCTCCCTGCCGTTCTTTGATCGCGGCCCCGAGCGCCGTCCCGAGCGCCGGCCGGTTGCGAGTTCGGCGGGCTGCTTGACGATCATCGCGATGGCCTTTTTGACTTACGTCGGCGCCAGCGCTGGGCCTCCGACCGAGATCGACCTTGCGACCAAGCCCGAGCTTGAGGCGGGCAAGAACGTCGTCCTCTCATCGGGCTGTCTCGGCTGTCACGTGATCGGGGACAACGGCAACCACGGACCTGGCCCCGAGCTGACCGAGATCGGGGTGCGTCGGTCCGCCGCGGCGATCGAGCGCTCGCTCCGAGTCGGTCCCGACCTGATGCCGTCCTACAGCAATCTCGATGCCGATCAGTTCGACGATCTGGTGGCCTACGTCTCCTCGCTCCGCGGCGAGGACGAAGAAGCCACCAACGGCGAGTAAGTCCCGATGGTGCTCGCCGAAGGGCAGCCCGTCGGACCGCGTCCGGACGCGAGCGGCAGCTGATGGCAGCGCCGCTCGTCCCCAACGATCCCGTGCCCAGCGACCCCGGGTTCAAGCCCGACCGCGGCTCCGACGAATTCGCCGGCCAGGTGCGGGGGATGTTCGACCGGATCGCCGGGGTCTACGACCGAATGAACGGCGCCATGACCGCCGGACTCGACGAGCGTTGGCGCGCCCGCAGCGCCGACCTGGTTCGCCTCATCCCGGGCGAGGCGGCGCTCGATGTTTGCTGCGGGACCGGTGATCTCGCCCTCCAGTTGGCCCACCGGGTCGGCCCGTCGGGGCGGGTGGTTGGCTGCGACTTCTCGGAGCGGATGCTGGAGCTGGCGCGTCGCAAAGGCAGAGCCGCGGCGATCGCCGAACCAGAGGCGCTTTGCGAGCCGCGATTCGAATCGGCCGACGCGCTTGCATTGCCTTACCCCGACGGCGAGTTTGACGCCGTCACGGTTGGTTTCGGGGCTCGGAATCTGGCCGATCTCGACCTCGGCCTGCGCGAGATGGCGCGGGTCCTGCGCCCTGGCGGCAGGCTGGCGATCCTTGAGATCACCCAGCCGCAGCGCCAGCCGCTGGCGAGTTTTTTCTCGATTTGGTTTGACCGGATAGTGCCGCGCCTCGGCGTCCTTGCCGGCGAAGACGCCGCCTACAGCTACCTTCCGGAGTCGGTCAAGCGCTTCCCCTTGCCGGCTGATCTGGCAGTGCGGATCGACGCTGCAGGTTTCGGGGCGATCCGTTGGTCGATCCTAGCTGGCGGCATAATCGCGATCCACAGCGCCGAGCTTCCCGCCGCCACCGTCTAGGCCAGGGCTCGGACTGCGGCTCGACGATGCGCGGAAGCTCGACCCCACCACCGCTGACCGGTGTCCTTGACGCCGCCGGTGCCTGGTTGCCGCGCCAGCTCGGCAGGGTCGAGGATCGTCTCGGCGAGGTTGTCGGCGCCCAATCCGGCCCGCTCGAGACCGAAGCCCGTAGCACCCTGTTGTCAGGCGGCAAACGGATGCGCCCCCTGCTGGCGTTGGTCTGCGCCGGCCCGTCGGGTGGCGAGCGGGCCGTCCGTGGCGCCACCGCGGTTGAACTTGTCCATATGGCGACCCTGGTCCATGACGACGTGCTCGATGCGGCGCCACTGCGCCGCGGCGCTGCGACGGTGTTTTCTCGGGCGGGTCGCAATATCGCGGTGGCGACCGGCGATCTCCTGTACGCCCGGGCCTTCGCCGAGCTGAGCGCCGAACCGGGCGATTCCGAACAGGTCGATCGGCTCAGCGCCGCATCGGTCTCGCTGGCGCTCGGCGAGCTCGCCCAGCGCAGCGACGCCTTCGATCTGTCGGTCGGCGAAGCGCGCTACGAACGACGCTGCCTCCTCAAGACGGCGGCGCTGTTTGAGACCGCGTGCGCGATCGGATCGCCCTCGGCCGAGGGCGATCAGCTGGTTGCGTTCGGGCGCCGGATCGGTCTCGCGTTTCAGATGCTCGACGACGTTTTGGATATCGTCGGCCCACCCGAACGGACCGGCAAGGCGTGCGGCACCGATTTGGTTGACGGTACCGTCAACCTGCCGATGATCGAGGCAATTCGGCGCGATCGCGAACTTGCCAGGGTCGAGCTGCGCGGTCTTGATCGCGATCAAACCGACGCGCTGTGCCAGCGGATCATCGCGACCGGCGCGATCGAGGTGGTCCGGGTCCGGGCTCGCGGCCTGGTCGATCGGGCGGTTGACTCGCTTGCGGCGGCGCCGATCGACGACGAGCGGCGCAGCCTGCTCGAGTTGGTCGCCGCCGGGGTCGTCGAGCGCTATTCGTAGCGGCGTTCTCGATCAGCCGACGAAGTCGTCGGGGATGATCAGGTTGACCTCGAGGGCGCGTGCAAAGGCGCTGATCTCGTTCTCCATGTTGGAGCGTGTCAGTACCTTGAGGTCGTCGATCAGGGATTCGGTGCCGAGGTCAAGGATCCGGTCGTACTCGTCGAGCTGGTCTTGGGCGTAGACGCCCTCCCCGATCCACTCGCACTCGGGGCAGCGTAGACTGACTCGCCAGTGGGCCGATCCTGACGGTTCCCAATCGGTCGGGAAGACGAAGTCAGACCCGCAGGTCGGGCAGATGTGTAGATCACAGCGAACCGCGCCGGCCGTGTTGGTGCCGCCGCTTTGCCCGTCTGTTGAATCCCGCTTGTTGTTGTTTGGTTCAGCCATCCTGCAGGGGATATCGGGATCGCCGAGGGTTCCCTACAGAAGCGGGCCGAGGTTCTGGACAGACCGCTACGCGGCTCGGCCGGTTCAGCCAAAGTTGAGGTAGTAGCGCGACGGGGTCGGACCGCGCTGGCCCTTGTATTTCGAGTTCGCAGCATCACTGCCGTAGGGGTGCTCGGCGGCACTTGTCATCCGCAAGAACGAGATTTGCCCAATCTTCATTTCCGGGTAAATCGCGATCGGCAGGTTGGCAACGTTGGAGAGCTCCAGCGTCAGGTGGCCGTCCCATCCCGCGTCGACAAAGCCGGCGGTCGAGTGGATCAAGAGGCCGAGCCGGCCAAGCGATGACTTCCCTTCCAGTCGTGCCACCAGGTCATCGCCGAGTGCGACCCGCTCCAGGGTCGAGCCGAGCACGAACTCACCGGGGTGGAGGACAAACGAGCCGCCTTCGGGAACCTCGACCTGCTCGGTCAGATCCTCCTGGGCGAGCCGGGGGTCTATGTAGGGGGTGGTGTGGTTGCGGAAGACTCGGAAGAATCGATCGACCCGGAGGTCAACCGACGACGGCTGCATGGCGCCCTCGGCGAGCGGGTCAATCAAGATTGATCCGGCCTGCAGCGCCTCCTGAATCGAGCGGTCGGAAAGAATCACGACGGCGCGAGCGTACCTAACCGAGCGGAAAAACGAGCCGACCCGCTAGCATCAAGATGTGGACTTCAGCCCGGTACAGATCGGAATCGTCCTGGTTATCGCGCTCTTGGTGTTCGGGCCGCGGCGACTTCCCGAACTCGGCTCCTCGCTCGGCAGGGGGATTCGAGAGTTCAAGGACTCGCTGACCGCGCACCACGATGACGATACGGCGCAACTTGGCTCTGGAGTCGACGCCACTCCCGACTCGGAGACGGTCACCGAGCCAAAGTCCTAGCGATGGCCCGCGTTCGGGCCGTCGAGCACGAGGATCGATTAACGCTTGTCGAGCACCTCGACGAGCTGCGAACGCGGCTGATCGTCACGTTGGCCACCTTCGGGGTTTCCTTCGCGGCGCTGTTTTGGCAGGACGACCGACTGCTTGATATCGCCAATGATCCGCTGCCGGACGACATCAAGCTGATCACGCTCGGGGTAACCGAGCCGTTCATGACCTCGCTGACCGTCGTCGCCTACGCCGCGTTGACGATCACCTTGCCGGTTCTTCTGTTTCAGATCTATGCCTATGTGATGCCGGCCTTCAACCGGTCAGAGCGCAAAACGATCACTCCGTTCGCGTTCGCGATCCCGATTCTGTTTGTTTTCGGGGTCGTGCTCGGGTACTTGGCGGTGATGCCTGCCGCCGCCAAGTTCCTGCTCAGCTTCAACCAAGACGCCTTTACGATTGGGCTGCGGGCGCGCGAGTACTACTCGTTTTTCGGGATGCTCTTGATCTCGATGGGGATGACCTTCCAGCTCCCGGTCGCGCTGCTCGGGGTGATCCGGCTCGGAATCGTAACCGCCGATCAAATCGCCGAACGGAGGCGCTACGCGATCGTCGCGATTGCGGCCCTTTCGGCGGCGCTGCCCGGCGGCGACCCGGTTAGCATGCTGCTGATAATGGTTCCGTTGATCGCACTTTTTGAGGGCAGCCTTCTGCTGGCGCGAACCTTTGAACGCGCCGCCGGTCCGGCCGAGTAGCCTTCGACCATGCTTTTCGATATCAGCTCGCCCGGTCGCAAGCGGGTTGTTCGACTCGTCTTCGGCTCGCTCGCCCTGATGTTTGCCGCCTCGTTCCTGTTCTTCGGGATTGGATCGAGCGCCGACGGTGGTCTCGCTGACCTGTTTGGCTTCGGGAATGATTCGGCCGACCAATCGCTGCTCGGTTCGGACATCGACGACCTCGAAAAGCAGCGCTCTGAAGATCCAGCGAATCGGGAGCTCCTGCTTGAGCTCGCGGTCGACTATCAGGCATTGGCCAGGCAGCGCCTCCAGGAGGGTGGCGACGGCGTCGAGCAGGATGTCCTCGATGCCTACCGCGGCAGCATCGGAGCTTGGGAGGATTACCTGGCGACCGATCCGCAGAAGCTCGATACCGCTGTCGGCCGCCAGGTGGTCGGCCAGACGGGTCCATACACGGCGCTTTTTGTGACCGCGCAGCGGCCCTCCGAATACGCCCTGCAACAGAAGGCGGCGCTAAAGACCGCCACCTTGGTTGCCGAGGCCGAACCGGTTGCCAATAACCTCGGTAACCAGGCTCTCTGGTTGATCTTGGGAGGTAAGGAAAAGCAGGCAAAGCCGGTTGAGCAGGCCGCCCTAAAGGACGCAGACCCGGCGGCCGTCCCCGGGTACAAGGCATTTTTCAAGCAGGCCGGCGCCTATTACAAGACGGTTGAGCAGGCCAGCAAGGAACAGGCCAAACAGGAGCAGGCCGGGCAGGGCGCCGGAGGCATCCTCAGCCCGATCGATCCCAACGCGACTCCCGGGGACAATCCGTTCGCTCCCGGCGCCCCCGCCCTTCCAACCCCGTAGTCGGGACGGCGGCTACCATTTTGCCGGGGCCGTTAGCTCAGCTGGTAGAGCAGGAGACTCTTAATCTCAAGGTCACAGGTTCGATCCCTGTACGGCCCACTCGGTCGGGGCCGCGGTTTACCGGTTACGGCTGAATACCGTCACGACGCACCGGCCCTTGAGCCGGTGAGAACGGCAACTTGCACTGGCCCCAGTGCTGCCCGAGCCCGCCCGAGCCCATGCCCCAGCGTCCCGGTCTCGATGATGTGGCAGCGATGGGTGATCCGGTTGTTGAGCGGCGCGCCAGCCCGGCACCGCGACGACGTACCGACCTGGCACCGAGGGAGACGAACGACGGAACGACCAAAGGGATCGCGCGGGTAGCCGACCTGCGACGGGTCAACCGGGGCGAGGGTCGGCAGCCTCCCGCTCGGGGGCTCTAGCCCGCGGCCTCGGGCGAGGCGGCGGCGCTCCAAAGCTCCGCTGGGCGGCCACCGGTCATCACCCGTCCCCGGGTGATTCGGCCCGCCGAGCGCAGCGCGGCGAGGGCCCCGTCGATCCGGGCGCCGGACTGGTTTCGGTGGCAGAGGTCGCGGATCTGCGTGCGAGTGAGCCCGTCCGGGGCGGCGTGGCGGATCGCGATCCAGATCTCCGCTGCCACACTGTCCCCGGCTCTCTCGTCAAACGCCCAGCCGACGCTCCGCGACGAGTACTCGCGCAGCGCCAGCGCGGACTCCAGGTGCGTCGCGGCGATCTCGCTGGCACCATCGATCAGCGCGTAGATCAGCGCCAGCCGGATCGCGTGCGCCTCGGCCCGCGCATCGAGCGCGCCCGAGATCCCGGGCACCGGCGTGGCGAGGCGCTCGTAGGCCTCGCGCCAGAGCTCGCGGGCCCGGGGGCCGAGACGGACCCTCCCAGCGCCGCCGGCCGCCAGCCTGCGCTCCAACCCCGAGCCGGCCAGCGGGTCACGCTCGCCGCCCTCGGGCAGCAGCCGCACCCGCCGGCACGCGATCACCGAAAACCGGTTCAGAAAGCCGTTCGCGATCTCCACCGCGCCCGCATGGCGGCGCAGCTCGGCCCCGGTGATGTGGCCGATGACCGAGACGTGGGCGGCACTCGCCCGCGCTGGCGAAGTTCTCGTCATCAGCGCCAGCGCCCGTCCGTCCCAAGCAGAGCGCAGGACCGGCGAGAGCGTGTTGATCTCCCGAGTGGTCTGCTTGAGCACGCTCGCCAGCTCGGGCTCGACCACGAGCAGCCGCCGGTCGGCGGGTCCGGGGTCGGGCCCGCAGGGGTCGCGGACCGCCCAGATGAGGCCCTCGCCCGACGACAGGCCGGTGAGGATTCGCGGCGACAAGGACGGGTCGGCGCGCCCGATCACGCGCTCGACGTGATCCCAGGAGCTGCCCTTGCGGGCCTTGGCCGAGTCGCCGACCAAGATCGCGAACTCGTTCGGGTGGTGGCGGGTCGCCTCGACCTCGAACCAGGCGCCGCGCCCGGCCGCGGCTCCGAAGGTGACCAGCAGATGGGCGAGGATCGCGGCCGGGCTTGGCCAATCGCGCGGCGCCTCGAGCGGGCGCTCGGGACGAGGTCCCGGTCCCGGTCCCGACGAGTCTGGCCCAGCCGCAGGCGATGTCGCTCCCGTGCTCACTCGGCCGAGACCTCGGCGACGGCGGCGCGGGCCGCCGACTCGTCGACAATCGCCTTGCCGGCGGCGAAAGCGGCGACGAGCGCCTGCGTCGCCAGGTTGTTGACCAGCCGCGGCAACCCGCGCGAGACCTGATGGACGAGCTCGACCGCGTCGTCGCTAAACAGCGTGTCCGAGCCCGGCGAGCTTCAGGTGGTGGGCGATATAGCTCGCCGTCTCGTCGGCTTGGAGCCCGGCGATCGCGTAGCGCAGGCCGACCCGCTGATCGAGCGCGGCGAAGCCGCCGAGCCGAAGCCGCCGCCGCAGCGTCGGCTGGCCCAACAGCAGCAGACAAAACGGGGCGGTCTGGTCCATCTCGGCGTTTTGGAGGCAGCGAAGCCCCTCGAGGCACTGAGCATCGAGCAGGTGGGCCTCATCGCAGACGAGAATCACCCGCTTGCCGCGCTCGGCCTCCTCGGCGGCGAGCAGCTCCTGGGCCTGGGGGATCAGCGCCGAGCAATGAAAGCGCGGATCGCCACCAAGGGCCGAGACGATGGTCCCGTAGAGGCCGCGCAGCCCGACCCCGGGGGTGCCGAGATATATGACCGTGTGACGGGAGCTGTCAAGCGAGCGCACCGCGGCGCGTGCAGCGACCGTCTTGCCGGCACCGCACTCGCCCGAGATCACGCCGATCCGGCGCTCGCAAACACACCAGCCGATCCTTGCCACCGCCTCCGCGTGGGCGCGGTGGGGGTGCAGCATCCCCGGCGCCAGATCCTTTCCGAACGGCATCCGCTCGAATCCGTAGTGGGCTCCCAGTCTCTCGATGCTCATCCGCTCTTCTCCTGTTCCTTGTTCTCTTGTTCGTCGTCGATCTCGCGGTAGTCGATCCCGCTCCCGCGCAGCTCGCGGTCGCGACGCTCGGCCAGCAGCTCCAGGTAGTCGATCCCGCTCGGGCTGACCGGCGGCTCCGGCTCGCTACGTGCCTTGGGATGGACGTGACGGCCCACCTCGACCGCAATCGCAAGCCCGAACGGGCGCTCTTGCCAGCGCACCTCGATCCGGGTCAGGTCAAACGGGTCAAAGACGAGCTCGCAGCGCCGCCCGACGAGCGCCGCATCGACCTCGTAGCGGTTGCCGTGAAGCGAGACGGTCGCGGTCTTCGTCACCGTGCGCTGCTCGGACCACAAAAACGCCTCGCGGACCAGCTCGGGCCCCGGCAGCTGCGGTGCCCCTGCGGCGAGCAGGCGCTCCAGCGGCCTTGCCTTCGTCTCGGAGTGCTCGCGGTCGTGGTAGTCGGTCTCGACCCAGGCCGCGAACAGCCTGTTTAGCTCAGCGAGATCGCTTGGCTCGTCGAGCTCGACCATAAAACGGTCCCTAACCGTTCTAAAGAAGCGCTCGATCTTGCCCTTGGTCGTCGCGGCGCGGGGACTCGCGTGGATCAGGCGGATGCCGAGCACCGCGCAGGCGCGGTGCAGCTGCGAGCTGACGAAGGCCGAGCCGCGGTCGACGAGGATCCCCTCGGGCACCCCGCGCGAGGCAAGGGCGGGGCGAAGCGCGGCCTCGAGGCCGGCGACGTTTTCGCCGCTGCCCCAGCGGTAGCCGACCAGGGCGCGCGAGTGGTCGTCGATGAAGGCGACGAGCACCGCGGTGCGAGAACCGATGCGCGGGCCGTGCAGTCCATCGCCGGTCCACAGCTCGTTCGGGCGCGAGGCCTCAAAGCGCCCGTAGACCTTCTCTGGGGCGCGCCCACCGGGGCGGACGTTCAGCCCCGCGGCGGCGAAGTGGCGCTGCAGGGTGCGAAGCGTCGGCAGCCCCTCGGTGCCGGCTGCCGCCATGACCGCGTGCACCTGGGCCGCGGTGCGTTGCGGGCGCTCTCGCTTGAGCTGCTCGGCGAGCTCCAGGACCGATGCCGGGGTACGGGGCGAAACCCGCCTGGGGCGCGGGACGAGCGCATCGAACCCGCCTGATCGCCAGGCGCGGATCCAGTCATCGAGGGTGGTGCGCGAGACGCGCAGCCGCCGCCCGTCGGGCGCGAGGTGCTCGGCGGCGGCAAGCGAGCGCACGAGCGCGCCCCGCTCGGCACGAGAGAGCGCCGGGTCGGCCGCCTCACGAATTAGTCCGTAGCGGAACAGGCCGATGTCGCGGCGGCGCTCGGACGGGGATCTCGAATCGCGCTGTCGGGCCATGAGTACGACCCTGCCGGATCACCGGACCGCTGAGAAGGGGCAGCTCGTGTTGGCGAGCAAGAGACCGCCGCTCAGCTCCGAAGCGATCGCCCACACCGCGCCGGGGCCGAAGCGCAGCACCCGGCCGCGGACGGCGATCGCGATCGCCTCCAGCGCGTCGGCCACCTCTCCGCCACCCGGGGTGATCGGGCCGAGCTCGGGGTCGAGTGCCGCGGCCCAGCGGGTGAAGTGCATGCGGATATCTCCGGCCCGCGCTCTGAACCGCCGCAGCCAGCCGCGAACCGTGTCGCTCGGCAGCCCCAGGCGCTTCGCGATCGGGCGGTGGCCCGCTCCGGCAACCTTCGCCTCGATCACCGCGCCGATCACCGCGGCCGCGTCGCGGCGGCGCGCCAGGCACAGGCTGGGCAAAAGGACGTGGGTGGTGTCGCACGAGCGGCACCGCGATCGCCGCGGGCACAGCGTTCGAGGGCCGGCCGCGAGGCGGATCACGCGCGGGCGCGCGCTGCCCCACGGGGAGAGCGGGCTTCGGCAGGCCGGACACGCCAGCCTCCCGCTGAGCAGATCGCGCTCCACCTGCTCTTCATCGAGGCCTACGATCAACATCGGTGCCACCTCCGGCATCAAGAGGGCCCTCCGTGCGAAGACGAAAGCTCGCGGGGGGTCCTCGCTTATTACGGAACGCGTCGGAGCTTGACGCGTCTGGGCCGCCGCGATGCCGAGGCCCTACGTCGTCAGCGGGGCTGCGTGTGCCGAACGGGGGTGCCGTTCAACAGGTTCTCCTCGCCGATTGGGGGTGGAAATCAAGGCGCCCGGCCCGGCAGAGCCACCTCAATTCCCCCGCAGCACAGATAGATCATTGCGATCAGCGCCTCGGCAGAATGGAACCCGTATGC
>JAHEXU010000092.1 GCA_023251975.1 bacterium
AGGTTGCCGCGGCAGCGCGAGAACTTGTCAAACCAGGCGGCGGTGTACCAGACCGCCATGTCGTTTCCGCGCAGCGTCGCGAGGCCAAGCGGTGGCACCGTCTCACCGGGGATAAACGAGTACTCGTAATGAGTGCCGCCGCGGCGGTTGATCTGCATCGAGTCGATCCCGGCCGCCTTGTAGGCGCTGAAGCCGGCGTTTCGGTCCTGGCCGTCGGGGTTTCCGAAGTTCGACTCGCTGAACAGCCCGTAGTCGTTCGACATCCCGAGCGCCGGCTTTGTGATCGTGAAGGTGGCGGGGCGGGTCGCGTTGTCGGAGCCGCAGTCGGGGAAGGCGACCGGCGGGCCGGACAGGTTGTCCCAGGCGACGATCGTGTCGACCCGAGGATCGATTTGACCGATGTAGGAGACGGCGCCGGCGCCGAGCGAGTGGCCGGCGATCCCGATGCGGTCGGAGTCGACCGTCTGCCACAACGGGTTGAACGGCGCGTTCAGCCCGGCGCTGACCCGGCGGGAGTGTTTGGCGGAATGGTCGGTCCGGACGCCGCCGTTGGCGTTGCCGCAGGAAGGGCGCGGCAGGTAGGGGTCGGCGGGGGTTGAAAGTAGGAAGTCGAGCGCGTCCTCGGTGCCGTCAAAAAACGGCTGACCCGACTGGGACGGCACCCCTTCGAGGCGATCGACACCCTCGCCGTAGGTGTCGGAGCGCCCCTGGCCTTGGACGTCGTAGGTCAGGACCACGTAGCCGCGCTTCGCCAGCACCTCGGCAAAACTCCAATAAAGAACCTCCGGTGCCTGGACCGAACCGGTTGTGATCACGATCGCGGGTCGGATCGCCGGACCGGCCCGGGTCGCCCAGACGTTGCCCGAGATGGTGGCGCCGCTGCGGGCTCCGAACAGGACCGGCTTACGCATCCCGAAGCCGTCCTTGGCCCAGTCGTAGAGGCGGACATCGCCGGCGCACTCTTGCTTTCGTTGATGGCAGACGTTGCCGGAGAAATCGCGTTGATCGCCCGGCGCTGCGGTCGCCTCGGCGGTAGCAATCGCCGCCAGGTCGGATTGGTCCTCGATTGCGCGGCGCCGCAGCAAGGCCTGGAACTCCGGCGTCTTGGTGATGTAGTCGTTTCGCTCGTTGGTCTTGGCGAAGTCGGGGCCGCTGCCCTGCCCCAGCGCGGCTCCGGGGCTGTTGAGGGCGAGCGCGCCGAGCGCGGTGATGGTGAGCGCGGTCGCGAAACCAACTCGCAGCGTCGTCCGCGAAAACCCGATCATCGCTGCCAGCCTACTCGTGTTTTGGTTCAGAGGCGCCGGTTCGGCCGCTCGTGACCTCGCCACAGCGATCCGCGAGTCGCAGCGAGATCGTCAGGCTCGCGCCTTCGATTGTCGCCTTCACCGCAGCCGATTCGGTCGGCCCCGGAGCCGATTCGGAGCGCCCCGGATCGCAGTCGAGGCCGATCGCCAGGGTCTCGTCGCTGATCTGATCGGCATGGGTCCGCGCGGCGTCGAGCAGGATTTGGTCGCCGCCGAGTTGTAACTCGATCCGATCGGTGATCTCAAGTCCCGCCTGCTTACGGGCGTTTTGGACCGCCCGGACGATCTCGCGGGCCCGGCCCTCGACAATCAGCGCCTCGTCGAGGGCCAACTCGAGCGCGACCGCCTGGCCCGCCTGCGATTCGACCTGGTAGCCGTCGAGCGGCTGCATTACCAGGCTGATCTCGTCGGCGCTGAGGCAGTGCTCGCGGCCGTCGATCGAGATTCCAAACTCGCTCCCGGCGGCGATCGACTCGCGGATCCGTTCCGCGTCGAGCGCCTCGATCGCCGCCTTGGCCTGCGGCATCGCGGCACCAAAGCGCGGTCCGAGAGCGGCGAAGTTGGGGCGGACCGAGTACCGGGCGAGTTCACCCTGCTCGGATACAAACAGGAGTTCCTTGACGTTGAGTTCGCCGGACACGATCGCGGTGAATGATTCGATCACGGCTCGCTCGGCGGCGGTCGCGACGATCACGGCGCGGCGAAGCGGCTGGCGCAGCTTCAGCTTTGCCTGGGCGCGGGCGGCCCGGCCAAGCTCAACGGACCGGCGAGCCGCCTCCATCCCGGCCTCGAGCTCGGGGTCGCGGAGTGCCGCATTCGGGCTCGGGAAGTCGGTTAGGTGGACCGATTCGCTGCCGTCAGCCGCCTCGCCATGATTCAGGTTGGTCCAGATCTCGTCGGCGCTCATCGGGATGAACGGGGCGAGTAGCTGGGCGGTCTGCGAGAGGCACTCGCGCAGGGTCGCCAGGGCCGCCGAATCGCCGTCCCAAAATCGTCGCCGATTGATTCGGACGTACCAATTTGACAGCTCGTCGACCCAGTTGACGATCGCCTGGCCGGCAGCGGTCGAGTCGTATTGGTCGAGGTCGGCGCGCACCGATTCGATCACTGCCTGCAGCCGCGAGATCGCCCAGCGATCGATTGCGGTCGGTTCGCCACTGGGTGGGGCGGCGGCGTCGGCCTCGGCGGCGTTGGCATACAGGACGTAGAAGGAGTAGGTGTTCCACAGCGTCAGCAGGAACTGGCGGACCGACTCCCCGACGGTCGCGGCGCTGAAGCGGTAGCCAGCCCACGGCTGTTGCGAGGCCAGGTAGTACCAGCGGAAGGCGTCGGCGCCATGCGCTTCGATCACCTCATGCGGGTCGACCAGGTTGCCGAGTCGCTTCGACATCTTGCGACCGTCGGGGTCGAGGATCAGGCCGAGGCAGAGACAGTTCTTGTAGTTGGTGCGGTCAAACAGGAGGACCGATTCGGCGAGTTGGGAGTAGAACCAGCCCCGGGTCTGGTCGATCGCCTCGCAGATGAAGTCGGCCGGGAAAGTTTTCTCAAACAGATCGTGGTTCTCGAACGGGTAGTGGTACTGGGCGAACGGCATCGCGCCGCTGTCGTACCAGGTGTCGATGACCTCGCTAACCCGTCGCATCTCGCCCGAACAGCCATCCCGGCTGCAGGCAATCACCACCGAGTCGATGTAGGGGCGGTGCAGGTCGTCGGGAACATCGCCGCCGCGATCGCGGAGCTCCTGGCGCGATCCGGCGCAGTAGGTCTCGTCGCAGTCCTCGGCGCCGCAAACCCAGATTGGCAGGGGTGTTCCCCAGTAGCGCTCACGACTTAGCGCCCAGTCGATGTTGCCCTCGAGCCAGTTGCCAAAGCGGCCGTGCTTGATGTGTTCGGGGTGCCAGCCGATCAGCTCGTTCTCGGCCAGCATACGATCGCGGACCTCCGAGGTGCGGATGTACCAAGACGACTTCGCGTAGTAGATCAGCTTGGTGTCGCAGCGCCAGCAGTGCGGGTAGGCGTGCTCGTAATCGACCCGCTTCAGGAGCCGTCCCGAGGCCTCCAGCGCCGCCACGATTTCCTCGTTGTGCTCGTAGACCAGCTCGCCCTGGAAGTCGGGGACCCGTGAATCGAAACGGCCGTCGAGCCCGACCGGGTTTTGCAGGGTCATCCCGTTCGCCTCGCCGAGGCGGTAGTCGTCCTCGCCGAATGCAAGCGCGGTGTGGACAAGGCCCGACCCGTCGTCGGTCGAGACGAAGTCGGCGAGCAGGACCGAGTGGCCGAGCGGCCCGAACTCGGGGCCGGTGATGAAGTCGAATGGTGCCTCGTATCGCGCCCCCTCGATCGCGCTGCCGGGGAAGGTCGCGTGGACCCTCGCGTCCTTGCCGAGCAGTCGCTCGACCGCGGCCGCCGCCAGGACCACGACCTTCGACGATCCGGCCGCCGAGGCGCGGGCGTAGCTGATCTCGGCGCCCACTGCGACCGCCGCGTGCGAGATCAGGGTCCACGGTGTGGTCGTCCAGACGACCAGACGGTCGCCGCCGAGCAGCGGCCCGATCGGCTCGCACAGCGGCAGCTCGACGTAGACCGATGGATCGACCACATCCTTGTATCCGAGCGCCACCTCGTGCGAGGACAGCGCGGTGCCGCAGCGCGGACAGTACGGGACGACCTTGTGGCCGCGGTAAAGACGACCGTCGTCCCAGATCCGCCGCAGCGACCACCAGACCGACTCGATGTAGTCGTCGGTCATCGTCACGTAGGGGTTCTCGAGGTCGATCCACATCCCGATTCGCTCGCAGAGTCGATTCCAGTCCTCCAGGTACTCGAACACCGACTCGCGACAGCGGGCGTTGAACTCGGCGATCCCGTAGTCCTCGATCTCTTCCTTCGAGGAGATTCCGAGCGCCTTCTCGACCTCGAGCTCAACCGGCAGTCCGTGACAGTCCCAGCCCGCCTTGCGGGGGACGTCGTAGCCGCACATCGCCCGGTAGCGCGGGTAGATGTCCTTGAAGACACGACTTAGGACGTGGTGCGAGCCGGGCCGTCCGTTGGCGGTCGGAGGCCCCTCGTAAAAGCTCCAAATCGGCCCGCCAGCGCGCTGTTCAAGCTGCCGTTGGAAGGTTCGGTGGTGGCGCCAGCGTGCCAGCACCTGCTCCTCGAGGGCGGGGAAGCTCTGCTTGGGGTCAACCGGTCGGTAGCGGGTCATCGCCGGGGGATTGTAGGTTCGTTCGGTCGGCTAGCCTGCTCGCGAGCTACGAAACAAGTCGGCGAACCGGTTTCGCGTGAACGGAGGATCTGAGTGAGCAAGGAAAAACTTTGGGGTGGCGAGACCGACAAGGCGCTCGGCAACTTCCCAGTGTCGGGACAGCCGATTCCGGCCGCGGTGGTCCATTGGCTCGGCCGGATCAAGGCCGCCGCGGCCCGCGTTAACGGCGAGCTGGGACTGCTCGACGCCGAACTCGCCGCCAAGATCGGCGCCGCTGGCGACGCGGTCGGCGCCGGTGATCACGACGCCCAGTTTCCGATCGATGTCTTTCAAACCGGCTCCGGCACCTCCTCGAACATGAATGCCAACGAGGTGATCGCCAACCTCGCCGGCGACCCGGTGCACCCGAACGACCACGTCAACATGGGGCAGTCCTCAAACGATGTCTTCCCTTCGGCGGTACATCTGGCGGCGCTCGAGCAGGCGAGCAACGATCTGCTCCCGGCGGTTCGGTCGCTGCAGGCGGCACTCGAGGCGAAGGCGGCCGAGTTTGCCGATGTCGTCAAGGCAGGCCGGACCCATCTGATGGACGCCGTCCCGGTGATGCTCGGCCAGGAGTTTGGCGGTTACGCCAAGCAGGTCGAACTCGGCGGCGATCGGGTCGTCGCGACGCTCGGCCGCGTCGGCCAGATCCCGCTCGGCGGAACCGCCACCGGGACCGGCCTCAACACCCACCCGCAATTCGCGGCGCGGGTTCGGAGCACGCTCGCCGCCGCGGCCGGCCTTGAGATTCACGGGCCAGCCGATCCGTTTGAGGCCCAGGCCAACCGCGACGCTCTGGTCGAGATGTCGGGTGCGCTCAAGGTCTTGGCGGTTTCGCTGATCAAGATCGCCAACGATCTGGCGCTGCTCGGCTCCGGGCCCCGGGCCGGCCTCGCCGAACTGCGACTGCCGGAGCTGCAAAAGGGCTCCTCGATCATGCCCGGCAAGGTCAATCCGGTGATCCCCGAGGTCGTTATCCAGGTCGGCGATCAGGTGATCGGCAACGACACCGCGATCACCGTTGCCGGGATGCAGGGCCAGTTCGAACTCAATGTTCGGGTGCCGCTGATCGCCCGCAACCTGCTCGACTCGATCAGGCTGCTGGCCTCAGCCTGTCGTCTGCTCGACGCGAAATGCGTTTCCGGGCTCGAGGCCAACCTTGAGATGACGACCCGCCACGCCGAGTCGACCCTGGCCGCGGCAACCGCGCTGAACCCGTTGATTGGCTACGACCGGGCATCCGAGATCGTCAAGGCGGCGGCCGGGTCGGGACGGACCCTGCGCGAGGTCGCACTTGAGAAGGGGGTCGACGAGCAGACCCTCGGCAAGGCGCTTGACTACGCCGGGATGGCGCGACCAAACGGGTGACGCGGCGGTTGCGGAGATCGGCGGTTGCGACGGGGTTTGCGGCGCTCTGCCTGATCGTCGGTCCCGGCGCCGCGAAGGGGTCCGAATCGCGGTCGGCAAGGCTCGTTGGCGCCGATGCGGTTCGGTTTGCGCGCGGGCCGATTGAGCGCAAGGAGTTGCCGCGCGGCGGCACCACGATCACCCCCCGCTTCTTGCCGGTGGCGCTTTATGGGGCGCCGCAGGCCGCGGCGCTCGGCGAGCTTGGAAACGGTCCGCCGTCGCAGGCGACCCGGTTCATCCGGCGCCAATCAAGCGACTATCGCGACCGGACCAAGAAGCGGATCTACCCGGCCTTCGAGCTGATCGCAACGATCGCGCAGGCCTCGGCGGGAGCCGACGGCCGCTACCGCCTTCGCCAGCCCGACGAGGTGATCCGGACCTACCTCGATGAGGCACAGCGTCGCGATTTCCTCTTCCTGCTTGATATTCAGCCGGGACGCTCGACCTTCATCGACGAGGTCAAGCAGCTGCGCCCGTGGTTGCGAAACCGCAACGTCTCGATCGCGCTCGATCCGGAATGGAACATGGGACCGACCGGGGTGCCCGGTCAGACGATCGGCAGCGTTGATGCCGCGATGGTCAATCGGGTCGCCGTCTACATGTCGCGGATCGTCGAGCGTTACAACCTGCCGAACAAGCTGCTCTTGATCCATCGCTTCACCGACCAGATGATCGACGGCGAGGAGCGGATCGAGCGCCAGAAGGGAATCGAGCTGGTGCTGAACGTCGACGGCTTTGGCAGCCCCGAGGCAAAGCGCAATGCCTACGCCGACCTGGTCCCGCCGCGCCAATATCTGCACCCTGGGTTCAAGTTGTTTTATGAGGAGGACAGCCGCAACGGGTCGCGGTTGATGACCCCCGACGAGGTAACCGCCCTGGTCCCGCGGCCGCAGTACGTGGTCTACGAGTAGGCCCTGAGAACAGGCCGGTCGAGGGCGCGCGTCGGCGCCGACCGACAACCCTGAGTTGCTATCGAACCCCGCTTGGCGTGCCGTATCTGCGCTTTGAGTCGATCAGCCGTTGCAGTGCCCCTCGACTGCGAATCCGGCAGCCGCCAACCGCGCCATGATCGGCGAACCCCGCCTCATATCAGCCCGCCTGCAGCGTGATCAGCCGCTGCTCGGTCAGCTCGCGGACAGCGTAGTGGGGTCCTTCCCGGGTGTTGCCGGAATCCTTGACCCCGCCGTAGGGCATCTGGTCGGCGCGAAAGGTCGGGACCTCGTTGATCAAGACGGCGCCGAATTGGAGCCGCCGCGCCGCCTCGAGGCCACGGCCGAGGTCACGGGTGAAGACCCCGGCTTGGAGGCCGAAACGTGAATCGTTGGCGGCGTCGATCGCGGCGTCGAGCGAGGCGACGCTCGAGACGGTCGCGAGTGGTCCGAAGACCTCCTCGCGCCATACCTTGGCGGAGCGCTCGGGATTGGCGATCACGGTCGGGGCGAGGCAGCGATCGCCGTCGACCAGGACGCCGCCGCACAGCACCTCTGCGCCGCTCACGGAGGCTTCTCCGATCCAGCCGAGGACCCGGTCGCGATCTTTGTGGCTGATCAGCGGCCCGACATCGCAAGTCGGTTCGGCAGGGTCGCCAACCCGTAGCGCCCTCGTCGCCGCGACAAAGCGGGCGGTGAAGCGCTCGGCAATCGGCTCGTGGACAAGGATCCGCTGGATCGAGATGCAGCTCTGGCCGGCGTGGGAGAAAGCGTGGATCGAGGCGGCGTCGGCGGCCCGCTCCCAGTCGCCGTCGTCCATCACGATCAGCGGAGCGTTCGAACCGAGTTCGAGGTTGACCTTCTTCTCGGCGGCGCCGGCGCGGATTCCCCAGCCGACGGCCGCAGAACCGGTGAAGCTGATGGCCCCGACCCGCGGGTCCTCGACGATCGCCTTGCCGATTTCGGCGCCGGGTCCGCAAACAACCTGAAGGCGGCCTGCGGGCAACCCGGCCCGGTGGAGGATCTCGGCCAGCTTGAGCGCGCTGATCGGGGTCTGTCCGGCCGGTTTGAGGACGACCGTGTTGCCCGCCGCGAGCGCCGGGCCGAGCTTGTGCGCGACCAGGTTGAGCGGGAAGTTGAACGGGCTGATCGCCCCGACGACGCCGTAGGGAACCCGGATCGAGATCGCGAGCTTGTCGGCCCCGTCGGCGCTCGCAGCGATCGGCACCTCGTGGCCAGCCAGTGTGCGGGCCGCGATTGCCGAATGGATCAGGGTCTGTTCGCAACGAGCCGCCTCGATCCGGGCGGTCTTGATCGGCTTGCCGGCCTCGGCCGAGATCGTCGCTGCAAGATCCTCGACCTGCGCTGCGGCGAGCCGAGCCGCCCGATCGAGCACCTCGGCGCAGGCATGGCGGGAGAAACCATCGCCGAGAAAGATCTGCTCGGCTGATTCGATCGCCGCCTTCGCAAGTCCGGCGTCGGCCCGCGGGACCCGGCCGATCAGCCGCCCGTCGTAGGGGCTTCGCACCTCCGACCAGGTTCCGGTCTCGACCCGCTCCCCGTCGATCCAAAGCCGGTGGTCGACCGTCGCTGCCATACCAGAGAAGCCTAACCAACGCGAGCGACTCGACAGATGTCCAGATCGACCAAAACCCCGACCGACCGCTTTACAAATCCGCTGGGCGGGCCGAAACAAGTTTCTGCATGGGGACCTCCACGACATATTCGCTCGCCATCAACTCAGGCTCAGGCAGGACGCGCCCCACCCGGCGGACCGCGCGACTGGGCCAGCTCGCTGCGATCGGGCTCTTGGCGGGAACCCTGGTCGGGTCCGCGGCCCCGGCGCAGGGCTCGACCTTCGTCGTCAAAGGCCGCGGCTACGGCCACGGGATCGGGCTTTCTCAGTACGGCGCGCAGGGCTACGCGCTCGAGGGCAAGAAGGCGAATTGGATCATCCGCCACTACTACACCGGGGTCGATGTCGGCGACGCACCGAGTCGCAAGATCGGCGTGCTGTTGACCGGTGGCGGCAGCGCCTACAGCTTTAGCGGTGCCCGTAAGGCGTGCGATGTCGCAACCGATCCGGGCTCGACCTACGGCGCCGTCGTCAGCTCCGGCGCGGTCCGCCTGACCCGCGGTGGCTCGACAATCGCGAGCTGCGGATCGCGGTTCAAGGCGGCCGGAAAAGGCGGGATCCACCTCGACGGGGCTGGGACCTACCGCGGCAAGCTGATCTTCAAGCGCGCCAGCTCCGGCCTCAACGTGATCAACAACCTTGACCTCGACGCCTACCTGAAGGGGGTCGTACCGGCCGAGGCGATCTCATCTTGGGAGCCGGCGGCGTTGCAGGCGCAGGCGATCGCGGCTCGCTCCTACGCGCTGGCCACCTCGGTCAATGGCGACGGATACGACGTTTATGACGATGTTCGTAGCCAGGTCTACAACGGCAAGACCGTCGAAACCGATAACACAAACGCCGCGGTCAAAGCGACCAACGGCAAGGCCGCGCTTTACAACGGCGAGGTTGCGACCACCTTCTTCTTTTCAACCTCGGGTGGTCGGACCGAATCGATCGAGAACGCTTGGCCGGGCTCCGACCCGATCCCTTACCTGACCAGCGTCAAGGACGAGTTCGATTCGATCTCACCGGTCCATACCTGGAGCGAGACGATCACGGGTGCCGAACTCGACGCCCAACTCGGCGACTGGGTGAAGGGGAGTTTGCAGGCGGTCCGGGTCGACAAGAAGGGCGATAGCGGCCGGATTGTCTACGCCGAGATCGTCGGCACCGGCGGGACCACCCGGGTCGAGGGTCCAGACCTGCGGGTCCGGCTCGGGCTGCGCTCGACCTGGGTTCGCTTCGAACGCCAGTAGGGGCGAAGGCGGGCCGCTCAGCCGTCTGGGTAGGGCTCGATTGCGATTGGGTGCTCGCGCTCGCGCATCCCAAGTTCGTAGGTCGCGCCGCCGTCTGAGCGCAACTCCAGGTCGGGCTCGCCGGGACGCTCGAGCACCAGCTCAATCGTCGCAATCGAACAGTTGACTGTGTTGTGCTCGGCGCCGTCGGGGTCGGCGTAGATCCAGCCGACAAACTCCTCGGCTGGCGCTGAAATCGTGCCGCGCAGGCTCGCCGATCCTCCCGGGAGGACGAACTCACAACCCGTTGGGGTCTCGGCAAACCTGGTTGAGCGGATTCGGGCCGGGCCGCCGAGGCGGTGTTCTGCCCCGTCGACCGCCACCACCCCGTTGCCGATCCACGGCGTCGTCAGGGGACCCAACTTGATCCGTCCGGCGCCGATGTCGAGGTACTCATCAGCGGGGCGATTGGCGAAGCCGGCGGCGTGGATCCAGGTCCATCGCTCAGCGTGCTCGCTGCCCCAATTGTGGCCAACCATCCCGGGCCAGTCGGTGATTTCGATCCGCTCTCCCGCAATCGTCACGCTGCCCTCAAAGCGCGCCCCCGGGTGCGGGCTGAGCAGCTTGGTCCGCGGCAGCTTCGCCCGATACATCCAGTCCTGGGGGAGGTGGTGAAAGGCATCGTGGCGATCGATGAAGCGCAGATCCCAGGCGCAGCGGAGCGCCTCCGTCTCGATCGAGCCCGAGGCGGTCCCCGGTGTCAGTCGCGCCCCCGCAATCTCGATATAGGTATCGACCGGGACCGTGATCTGCTCGGCACTGACTGTCAACTTGGTCGCTCGGGGTCGCTGGCCACGCTGAAACCAGGTGAACCAAAGCGACCCGGTGGCGCTATTTCCAGGCCGTTTGTGAACGGTGTATCTGACCCAGAGGCCGCGACCGCCCGCCGGGTCGCATAGCTTCAGGTAGAAGCTCTCGTAGTGGGCGTCCGCGATCGTGGCGGTTGGAAAGCGGGCGGCGCTGCGCACGCCAGCAACCTATCGCCTTGCCGC
The DNA here is from genome assembly GCA_023251975.1 of bacterium. Lineage (GTDB taxonomy): Bacteria > Actinomycetota > Thermoleophilia > Solirubrobacterales > 70-9 > JAHEXU01. Next base: position 10,793 of record JAHEXU010000092.1, read on the forward strand.
GCCGTTCGCTTCGGCAGAATCGCCGTAATGGCGTCTCAAGGAACCGACACGTCGGCCCCGCAGGGGCGTTGGGCTTCGGCAGGTGTCCCCGCGCGGGTCGCGGCTGGCTTGGCGGCGATGCTGGCGGCCAGCGCGGCGATCGCGGTTACGGCGCTGTGGCTGCTTGACGCGGGACCATTCGAGGCCGAGGCACCGGTTGATGTGGCGGCGATCTCTGCGGCCGCAGCAGCCGCCGATAGCAGCGATCCGCTTGCCTACGACCCGGACGAGCAAGCCCGGTTCGAGCGCGACGCCGCCGTCGGCCTTGAACACGTGCTGTTTGAGAAGAGCCCCGACGGGGTCGTCAGGTCGGCCGAGCGGACAACCGGATATCGCAGCCAAATCGAGGCGGTAGCGGCTCGCTACGGAACCGATCCGGACTTGATGGAGGCGATGATTTTCCTCGAATCGGGCGGCCGTTCGGAGGTGATCGCCGGGACGGATCCGGCGGCGGCGTCCGGTCTCACCCAGATCGTCGCTTCGACCGGGCTCGACCTGCTCGAGATGCCGATCGACCTCGAGGCCAGCACTCACCTGAGCTCCCGGATCTTCACCGCAATCACCCGGCGATCGCGGCTCGAGTCCGGCCGTGCCGACGCCCCGGCCAAAAAGATGGCCGAATTGGCGCGCCAGATTGGCGCGCTTCGCCGCCTCGAAGCCCAACTGCGGGCGCAGCGGATCGAGGTCGACGCGCGGTTCGACCCCGAATCGGCGCTGGCCGGGATGGGCCGCTACCTTGAGATCGCCGAGCAGACCTTCGGCCGCACCGATCTCGCCGTTCAGAGCTACCACATGGGGATCGGCAATCTGACATCGGTGATCAATCGCTACCTCTCACCCGGCGATACCTCGGCCCCGACCGCAGATTTGGTCGCGGCCAACGATCTCTCCTACGCCCGGATCTACTTCAACTCCTCGCCGCTTCGCAACCCCAACACCTGGGCGCTTCTGTCGGGCTTTGCCGACGAGTCGCTCAACTACTACTGGAAGGTGCTGGCGGCCGAACGGATTCTCGCCCTGTATCGCGACGATCGCTCCGAGCTCGATCGGTTGATCGCGCTGCATGGCGCCAAGGCGACCGCCGAGGAGGTTTTCCATCCGGAGGACGAGACGGAGGTGTTCGACGATTCCGAGGCGATCATCGATGCCTACAGGCGCGGTGATCTGGTCCCGATCAGTGGCGGCGACGCGGCCGGATTTCGGCTTGCCAACCAACTCGGGGAGCTGGCCGATCAGCTCGGGGTCGACCGCGAGCTTTACCGCGGTCTGCGACCCCAAGCGCTCGCTACCCTCGCCTACATCAGCGGTCAGACCGGCGCGATCAGCGGTAACAGGGGAAGCCTGATCGTGACCAGTGCCGTCCGTGATCGCCGCTACCAGGAGGCCCTGCTCGCCATCAACCCCGAGGCCACCCCGGAGTACTCGCTACACACGACCGGCTGGTCGTTCGACATCCTGCGCCGTTACGACTCGACCGCCCAAGCGCAGGCCTTTCAGTTCGTTTTGGACCGCCTGCGCGCCTACGCGATCATCGACTACGCGGTCGAGCCAACCGCCATCCATATCACCGTTTCCGACCGAGCCAACCGCCTTCGCTGATCGCCAACCTTCGCTTCGGTCCGCCGTCGAGCGACCGGTCGGCGTTGGTTGCGGTCAACCCGGACCCTCCGCCGCGAGCTCCTTGCAAAGATCCGAAAAATTGTACGGGCCGTCGTTCAGTTCGGAGCGGACGTAGACCTTGAGCAGGTACGGAAACCCGTCGGGATCGGCATCGGCGACGACAGGCCACTGGCTTGAGCCCGCAAGGGCGGCGGACGCTTCGCGCCTGGCCGGTTCGTTGCCTGTCTGGCGCGCCGACTCGAGCTGGTGGTACCAGCCGCACCCAACCGTTGTCACGACCTGGGCTTGCAGGGCGCGGGTGCTCCCGAGGCCGTGATCTTCACGCAATGCCGCATCGTCAAACCCGGCGGGAAGCGGCACCCCTTCAAGCATTTGGTCGATCAGATCGGAACGCTCATCTTGAAAAACGACATCATCGGGAAGCGCCCCGAGCCAGGTGTCAATATCAACGACCTCAACCGAGGCGAGCACCTCTCGGTAGTAGGCGAGGCTGCCGAGATCACCGCGGATCTCGACAAAGACCGCCCCCCGCGCTGGCAGAATGGTCGCGAAGTCGGTGTCGGCGGCCTCGTCGTAGCGCACCGTCCGCAGCTCTTGACCGAGCACCGTTGCGGTTGTCGGGTAGGGACCAACCGAGGTGCGATCGTCGTAGTAGGTGTCGTAGTAACGGGCCGGGTACCAGGTGATCTGCAGGTCGTAGGTGCCATCGCTCAGGTAAATCTCGCCACCGTCCACGTCGAACTGGTCGACCCCGGTGACCCGCCAACCCGGTGCCGAAACATAAAGCCGCGGGTTCGCCATCGCAACCTCGATCGCCTCGGCCGCGTAAGCGGGCTGGGCCGGGTCAACCTCCGTCTGGAGTCGCAGGGCTGCGACCGCCGCGACCGCCGAAATCGTTGCCACTGCAAACACGGTCGCGATCCGAGACGCTCGGCGCGGGGCGCCGAGCGAGATCGCGTCGCAGCGAGGCGACTCCGTCAACGACGCTGAGCGCCCTCTCAACTCGGCGCCGAGTCCCGTAGACGTGACCTCGATCGCGAGCGCCTCGACATCAACCGGGTCAGAACGGCCGATCAGGCCACGGAGCTCGCCGCTGGCTGAATTCTTCATTGGTCCTCCCTCGGGGTCGCGGCCAGCGCGACCTTCGGCGCTGTTGGTAAATCGTGTTGCTGCGCGGCGATCTGCACGGTGAACGCACGCCGCGCCCGCGACAGTCGGGCGCGGTATGCCGCCACGCGACAGCCAAGAACCGTGGCCGCGGCGGTGGCGTCCAGTCCCTCCCAGGCATCGAGCATTAGCACCTCCCGGTCGGCTGGCCGAAGCGCGCCGAGCGCCCGCCGCACCGTGTCGAGTT
>JAHEXU010000093.1 GCA_023251975.1 bacterium
AGGGACGATCGGCGCTGGAGTGGATGACCCGCGCGGCCGAGGCCGCCTACGCGGGCGAGGTGGCTCCATCGCTCGTGCCGACGGCCCTCGCCCAGGCTCCGTAGCGCGCGGGCCGACGGGGCCGGGAGTGCGGGGTCGGCTGGAGGGTTGGCGGGCCCCCTGAACTCCTACCGGCTCCATCACCTTCGGACCAAGCAGGGCCACCAGGAGGTGGATCTGATCTGCGAGCTCCCCGGTGGAAGGGCGCTGGCGTTTGAGATCAAGGCCAGGTCGGTCCCGACGGCGGCGGATGCGCGCCATCTCGCCTGGCTTGCGCGGGGGATAGCGAACGGTTCGTGCGCGGAGTGGTGCTCCACACCGGCGCGTGTGCCTTCAGACTCGGCGAGCGGATCGACGCGATCCCGATCGCCTCGCTGTGGGAGCGGCAGCCTCGCGCCTGACCGGGTCGCGCCCCAGGCTTAATTGGCAGGCCGTTGCGTTACAAGCTCGGGTTTCGGAGCGCCGGGATAAACCAGCGCGGAGAAGGGAAGGTTAGTTAGACGCGCACGCTGGGATCTGCGCGGGGGGCGGGTCGAGCCATCATCGGCGAAGACCCGTCCCTACCGCGATCGGGCCCTTACGGGGCGAGGTGCGGGTCGAGGGCTCCGGAGCGACGCCGGGCCACATCGACCCCGAGACCGAGCGCGACCAGGAGGACGAGCGCAGCGATTATCGGGTGGTTTGAGACCAGGCTTGAGACATCCTTGAACACGCTGGCGATTGAGTCGTCGGATTGGTCGTTGACGCCGTCCGGCACGCCGGTCGCCTCCGCACCGGTCGGGCCGAGCAATGCCTCGGTACTCGTCAGCACGGACCGGAGTCGCGCGATCAGATTGCCCGCGAGCGACCCCCTACCGCCCTTCCCGCCCGAGTTTCGGGCCATCTGAAGCGCGTACTTGTCGGGGGTGTCGAAGCTTTGCAGGCTGCTGAGCTGACAATGGGCGGGGGTCGGAATCGCGTCGCAGTCATTCTGGGTCGGATCGCAGGTTTCGATCGCCGGATCGCACGTTTTGGGCTTGTCCGGGTCGCACGCCTCGACCTCGGCGTCGCAGTCAGCGCCACCGCCGATCGGGAGTGGGCCGGTACCGACCGGCGCCCCCGGCGCCTCGTCTTCGAGGCCCTCCATCGCGGAGTCGATCTGGTCGATCAACTCACACGTTTCGGCGGGTACGGTGACCTCGGCGCACGGGTCGGTCGCCTCGATTTCCGCGTCCGAGGGGCCGTTCGTCGAGTCGAGCGAGCCAGCGGGGCCTGTGGTGTCCTTGGTCGGGTCCGCGGAGCCCGCAATTGCGGGCGGGGTGGCGATCAGGGTGATCGCCAGCGCGAGCCAACCGGCGCGCGCTCTCACGCCGTGATCTCCGGCCGCAGAGGCAACTCGACTCGCACTTCGGTTCCAGCGGCGGTTGATTCGAGCCGGATCGTGCCTCCGTGGGCCTCGGCGATCACCTGCGCGGCGGTCAGCCCGATCCCGGTGCCCGGGGTCGCGGCGGCAACCGCCTGGCTGCCGCGAAATGCCCGCGAAAAGACCTGGGATTGTTCTGACGAGGGCACTCCCGAACCTTCGTTACGAACCGCAAACACGAGCACCTCGTCAGTATCGCGCACTTGCAAAAAAATTGCGCCGTCACCTCGGCCGAATTTGATCGCGTTGTCGAGCAGGTTGTGCAGCATCTGGGCGAGCAGGTCCGAGTCGAGGCTGAGCGGCTCGGGGTGGGTGCGTTGATCGGAGACGGAAACCCGTCCTGCCGCCTTGCCGATCGGCTTCAGTGCTGCGTTGACGATCTTGATTGGATCGACCGTTCGGCGAAGGACCTCGAGTCGTCCGGTGTCGTCGTGTACCAAGACCAGCATGTCGCGAACCAACGTGAATTGGCGGTGCGCGTTGCGCTCGATCGCGGCCACGGCTCGGCGCTGTTCCGGCTCGAGGCTGGCGGCCGATTCTCGCAGCAGCGCGACGTATCCGAAGATCGAGGTCAGCGGGGTGCGAAGTTCGTGTGAGACCGAGTCGAAGAACTCGTCCTTGACCCGTTGTGCCCCGATCGCCGCATCGGCCCGGCGTCGCTCCGCCTGCTTCGCCTGTTCGGCGACCAATCCGACAACCAACCCGACCGCCAACGGAATGATCGCGCGAGCGAACAGGTCAAGGTTCGACAGCGTCACCGAGCTTTGGTTGTTCCACTCCAAAACGATCGCGACCGTGAGCAGCGAGGCGACCAAGCCGCCAAACACGCCGAAGTCGATCGCGACGATCGCAACCGGGACGACCAGCGCAAGCAGGATCGGCGCATTTTCGGTTTGACCCGCCAGGAGCTGGGCAATCACAATCGCAGCGGCGACAAACAGGGCGCCGAGCAGGGTCAGGGCACGTTGCACGCCGACAAACTACGGCGCGGACCGTCGGCGTGCACTGCGGTTCGACCCGATCGCTGGCGATCCGCCATCGGGACTCGCCCAAAACGGCTGTGCATCGGCGCGCGGGCGGCTGGCGCGAGCGAGTGATCGAGCCGATTCGCCGATCCTCGAGGTCGGCAGTCCCGCGACGAGGCGGTTGCGCGGCCCGCGGTGCCCGCCCTCGTTGGAGTCTTCGCAGCGTGATCGAAGCTCTGACCCAAGTAGCTGCGCAAGCGGCTTGAAAAGCCGATGTCCGGGCAGCGCTACGAACTGGGCAGAGGTCGGATGTCACGCCGGCTCCCCGAAGGAGTTCGCCGACAATAAACCAACCATAAGGTCCCTGATCCTGACGGTTCCGACTCGGATCGGGGCGGGTTCGGTTCTGGGATGGCCGGACTTCGGGATGCAATCCGGGCGATCGAATCGGCCTCCGCACGGCCAGCGCAATCAAGCCGTTCGCTCAATCGGCGGTCCGCGGCTCATCGAAGCCGCTGATGGAATCGTGGGGCATGGCCATCCAACTCCTCGTCCTGCAAGTCGGATGTGGGCTCGAAGAAGCGCGCGAACCACCACGTCGTGATCGAGCTTCAAGGTCCGACCAACAGGCGCGGCGCGGCTCGTCGGGTTCGCGGCGGCTGCCCGGTCGGACGCTCGATCTTCACCGCTTGGCGGCGCGGTCAGGCGGTTCCGAGCCGACATCTCGGCCGGGTGGCCAGCGTCAGCATCGGTTGTCACGGCGCCGTTCGAGTTGCGTTTTCGGGTCGGCGGCGATCTGAACGCGCACGTCTGCGATGGGATCGAGTTCTGGCCGGCAAGCAGACCGTCCCTGTCGCCAGTTCGACGACGATCCCGAGCCTAGCTCCGCCAGGGGCTACCGGTCGGGTTGGCCGAGGGGATCGGCGCAAGGCGCCGCTGTTACTGATAGACCTCCGGTGTGGATCGGTTTGGAGAGGATGCCGGGCGCCGTCGGCGCACCGCAGTCGGGCGCTTGGCGTCGGCGGCTGCTGCCGTCTCGCTGCTCGCCGCAATCGCAGGCACCGTCCCGGCCCGGGCCGACTTCCCCTTTGCCCGGGCGGGCGCCGACAGCCACGACTACACCGACCTTTACCTGGCCCCCGGCCAGACCTCCAACGACCTCGGCGGCAACGAATTCAAGTACGCCGCCACTCCCGACACATCCCCCGAGCAGTCGCTGATCAACATGAGCCCGGTCGAACTCGGCGGGGTTCGCGGCGCCCATGTCGTCGACGACGACCCGGCGGTCTCGACCGCGTTCATGACCACGACCGGCCGTCCCGATGTGACGATCGCGATCCTCGACTCGGGGATTATGTGGAACGACCTCGGGGCGATGAATGACCTGCGCTTCAAGACCCGGCTCAGCCAAGGCGAGCTTCCGGTGCCGCAAAACGACGGCCTCGCCACCCCGAACGTTCCCGGTGAGGACTGCTCGCCGCCGGGCGACTACAACGCCGTCGGTTCGTATGACCTCAACGACGGCGTCTTCAACCTGCGCGATTACTCGTGCGACGGCCGGGTCGCGGTCAACAGCCCGCGCGGGGTCGGGCCGGCGGGGCTTTTTGAGCCGCAGGACATCCTGATCGCGTTCAGCGACGGGGTTGATGACGACGGCAACGGCTACGTCGACGACATCGTCGGCTGGGACTTCCTTGACGACGACAACGACCCCTTCGACGATGTCCAGTACGGCCACGGAACCGGCGAGGCCGAGGATTCGGTCGCCGAGGGCAACAACGGCAACGACCTTGGGTCCTGCCCGAACTGTCTCGGGGTCTACCTGCGGGTCGGCGACAGCTTCGTCGCCGACATCAATCGCTTCGGCGCTGCCGTCACCTACGCGACCGACAATGATGTCGAGATCGTCCAAGAGGCGCTCGGCACGCTCAACAACTCGAGCTTTGCTCGCGACGCCGTCAACTACGCCTACCGCCACGGCGTCACGATCATGGCCTCAGCCGCCGACGAGGCCGCCCAGCACAACAACTGGCCGTCGACCCTACCGCACGTGATCGTCACCAACTCGGTCACCACGAGCGATATCGAGGGGGCTCCGAGCACCCTCGGCACCTCGTATCTGTCGTTCAACGGCTGCACCAACTTCAACGCCAAGGTCACCCTGGCAATCCCCTCGACAAGCTGCTCTTCCAACGCGGTCGGCCTGGCGGCGGGCTACGCGGGCCTTGTCTACAGCGCCGCCTACAACGCCCACGACCTCGGTCTGCTGCCCGACTATCCCGACCCTTCATCCTGCCAGCGAAGCGACGGCAGCGACTGTGTGATTACCCCCAACGAGGTCCGCCAGGTGATGGCCAGCGGCACCCTGAATAGCGCCTTTCCGGTCGACGACGTCAACTTCGCGGGCACTCCGGGCGGGTCGGGTAACGAGCCTTCCTGCTCGCCGGCGCCGCTGCCCGACTGCACCAGTCCCTACGGCCCCGCGCACGCGCTGCAAGACCAGGTCGACGTGAACCGACCCTCGCTGGTCGGCCCCGAGGTCGCCTTGACCAGCTACCCGGCCCGCAAGGGGTTCGACCAGTTCTACGGCTATGGCAGGGTCAACATGAACCGGACGCTGAACCGGGTGCTGACCCGCCCGACCGCGACCGCGCTGCCGCCCGAGGCGGAGATCTTCAGCCCCGAGTGGTTCGAGCCGCTTGATCCGACGGCGGCAACGATCACGGTTGCCGGGAAGGTGTTCGCGCGCGGTGCGCCGTATCGCTGCCAGATCTTGGTGGCGCCGGGCCAGTATCCCAACAACGCCCTGACCACCGCCTCACCGCCCGGCGACTTCGCCGCCCTGACCGGCAACGGTTGGTGCGACGGCTCGACCGTCCACAGCGGGGCACAGGCGGCAGCCCATCACTCCGGAGCGCTTGGCACGATCAGCGTCGGCGCCTTGAAGGCACGCTTCCCGGTCGGGACCGACTTCACCGGCCCGATCCCGCAGGCCAGCCGAACCACCGGCAACGGTCGTCCCTTCTTCGCGCCGCAGGCCTTCACCTACAAGGTCGTCGTCACCGCGACCACCGGCCCGCAACGCACCGGCCAGGACCAGCGCAGCTCCTACCTGCACCACGACGCCGCGCTACTGCCGGGGTTCCCGAAGGCGATCCAGCGCCAGGGCGTTATCGGCAGCGGCGCTCCGAGCGCCGACGGCGAATCCTCGCCGGCCTTTGCCGACCTCAACGGCGATAACCGAAACGAGCTGATCTTCGCGAGCTCCGACGGCTTCGTCCACGCCCTGCGGCGTGACGGCAGCGAACTCTCCGGCTGGCCGACCCGCTCCGATCGGGCCGGCTTCGTTGGCAATCACCTCGGCGCCCCGGTCTTTGCGGGCGGCGCGATCTCCAACAACTTCGGCGGAATGTTCTTGGGGTCGGTCGCGGTCGGCGACCCCGATCACGACGGGATCCCGACCGTTTTTGCGGCCGACTACGAGGGCAAGATCTACGGTTGGGCGCCCGACGGCAGCCAGGTCTTCGAGGAGGAGAGCCAGCTCGACTACTCGGGTCGGCCACGGGCGCCGTTCCAAAACGTCCGCAACGGCGAACTCAACCGGACCGGGCATGGGTTCTTCGGTTCGCCGGTGCTGGCCGACCTCGACCGAGACGGCGACGAGGAGATCGTCGCTGCAGCGATGGACCGCCACGTCTACGCATTCGAGGCCGAGGACACCGACCCGCTAAATCCGGGCGGCGCCGATCGGGTTCCCGGCTATCCGGTCTTGGTTGTTGACCCGGCCAAGGTTGCCTCGGTCGATCCGACCACCCACGCGATCAACTACCGCGCCGACGCCGCCGGCCAACAGCAGGGGGCGATCATCGACACCCCGGCGATCGGCGATCTCAGCGCCGACCCGGGGCTTGAGATCGTGATCGGGACCAACGAGGAATACACCGAGACCCCCAACGTCAGCGCCTTCAACGCCTCCTCGCTCGGCTTTCTCGGGCAGTCGGGGATCATCAGTCCGGGTAACGCGCGCCTTTATCTGCTCAAGGCGAGGGGTGGGCGCGACGCCGATCCGTTGCCCGGCGACGCGCTCGTCTCCGGCTGGCCAAAGCCGCTCGGGCTGTTGCTGACCGGGCTCTTGCCGGTGGTCGGTGAGGGCGTTACCGGTAACCCGGTGATCGGTCCCGCAAGTTGTCCGAACGGCGGCGCCGGATCGAAGATCGGCGCGCTCTCGGTTGCCGGACCCGCCTACATCCTCAACCCCGACGGTTCGTCGTGTTACGGGACCGGTCCCGACGGCTATGACATCACCCTGCAGACCGACTTCACCCCGGCCGGAAATTACGACCATCCGGTGCTGCCCGCGGTCGGGCACCCGGCGTTTGGAAACTTTGCGGCCACCACCGGTTCGCCGTCGCTTTTGACCCCGGCCGCCGGGATCATCCGCGCCCTTGACCTCGCTGCCCCCGATTATCAAGGCGGCCAGGATTTCGTCGCCGTCTGGGACACCACCAGCGGCCAGTTCCGGCCGAACTTCCCGGTCACGATGAACGACCTGCAGTTCCTGACCGGACCGTCGATCGCCGACATCGACGGTGCCCCCGGAGAGGAGTTGCTTGCCGGATCGGCCAGCCAGGACTTCGCCGCGTACTCAGCGCAGGGACTTCCGGTTCCGGGCTGGCCGAAGCTCTCGACCGACTGGTCGGTCGCGAATCCGTTGATCGGCAGCTTCGGCAGCCTCGACACCGATTCAACCGCCTCGAAGGTGGTTGTGACGATGACTCGATCCGGCTACATCAGCGCCTTTGCGACCGGCGCCCCAGCCTGCTCGCCGTCCTCGTGGCCGCGCTTTCACCATGACAACGCCAACTCCGGCGACTACGGCCGCGACGCGATCCTGCCCGGCGTCCCGATGGCGCTGCGCGTCAACGGGGCTGGCGATCGGATTCGTTTCGAGGCGCCGGGCGACGACCTGTTGTGCGGCAAGGTCGATCACTATGAGATCGTCGACTCCAATTCGCCGATCGACGAGTCGAACTTCGACGCCGCGGGGCGGTTGAATCCGCCGCCGAGCCCGCGGGCGCCGGGTGCTGCGCAGAACTTTGGACTCCCGGGTTCGGTGCGGCGTTACGTTGCGGTTCGGGCGGTCGACGAGCAGGGCAACATCGGCCGGGTTGTGATGATCGATCTCGGCCCCGGGGTCGTGCCTCCGGGTGATGATTGCACCGTCCCGTTGTCGGGCGCGACCGACCGCGCCGACACCTTGACGGGTACCAGGTTGGGCGATCGGATCGCGGGCCGCGGCGGCGACGATCGGATCTTCGGCCGAGCCGGCAACGACTGCATCTTCGCCCACCGAGGCGATGACCTCGCTCGCGGTAACCACGGTGACGACCTGATCCGTGGTCTCGCCGGGAACGATCGCCTCGCTGGCGGTATCGGTGACGACCGGGTCGGCGGCGGGGTCGGTGACGATTTCCTGCGCGGCGGCGGCGAGGACGATCGATTGCTCGGCGGCGATGGAGCCGACCATTTGCGCGGCGATCGCGGTGACGACACGATCAAGGGTGGCCTCGGCGAGGATTGGATCGAAGCGGGCAACGGTGACGATACGATCACCGCCCTCGGTGGCTTTGACCGCGTCAAATGCGGTGGCGGCCGTGACACCGTCGTTGCCGGGCGCCGCGACCGGATCGCAGCCGATTGCGAGCGGCTCAAGATCCGCTCCTCCGAATAGCTCGCGCTCACCGGCGAATACAGGAGCAATCAATGAGTTGGCAGCCGCCGCCCCACCCCCAGGTCCTGCAAATCAAGATCAAGCTGCTGGGAGTTTCGAAGCCACCGGTTTGGCGACGGGTGCAGGTGCGTGCCAACACCCGCCTCGATCAGCTTCACGAGATCGTGCAGATCTTGTTCGGTTGGTATGGCTACCACCTTCACGCCTTCTCCTTTGGCGGCGCACAGTACGGCGTTGCCAACCCCGAACTTGATTTCAACGACGAGCGCAAGGTCAGGCTCAACAATCTGCTCAGCCGCGGTGATCAGCTCCGCTACGTCTACGATTTTGGCGACAATTGGGAGCACGGGATCCTCGTTGAGGACCTGCTCGAGGCCGATTCCCGTACTCGCTACCCGGTGCTCGTGACCGGCAAAGGCGCCGGTCCGCCGGAAGACTGCGGCGGCGCATGGGGCTACGCCGAACTGAAGGAAGGCGTCGCCACCAATCGAGGTGACGAACAACACCTGGAGACCCTGAAACGGCTGCACCGCGAAGGTGGCCGTGAGTTCGACCCGGTAGCGTTCGATCTAGACCGGATCCGAGCCGAGCTCGCCGCTCGATACAACGGCGGCGGCTGAGTAGGCAACGTCGCTCCAGCGACTCGGGAGGGGCGCTGCGATTTCGCCCCCCACGGCAGTCCGGCAGCCGTAGCGGGCCGCGCAGGCACCCGGATTCCCCGCCAAGTTCCGACCGCGATCCTCTGCAAGGGGGCCCGATCCGCGCCCGCGGGTTCGCCCGCGTCGGCGACCGGGCTCGCGGTTTGCCGGTGCCGAGCGGCCAACCCGATTGGCAGGACGGGTGCAGGTGCGATAGATGACCGATCTCGTCCTCTATCGCTCGTCATCGATGACCACGTCGATGACCGCGACCGGGGTGATCTCGCTGCTCGCCGGACGCCAAAACGGCGTCTTCGACCTGCGACCTCCGAGAATCAGCGTTGGTTATCGGCCGCGGATCGTCGCGGCGGCTGTTTCGGGGCTCACTGAGATGAGCGCGAACAACCTCGCAGTTGGCTGCCACCCCGCGCAGTTGGCTGCCACCCGATTGGTGCCAACGGCGTTTGCGGCGTGCGTGGCGACCGGGGCCGCAGTTGACCCGGTTGATCGCGCGCCTGATATGAGGGCCTGGATGATGTCGTTGCCCGCGTTGCTTGAAGATCTCGAAGTATCCGCCGACCTTTTCGGGCGAATTCGGGTTGACGGCGCGCGGTTGACCCGTCAGATCGGGCAGATGCGGCAGACGGCGCCCGCGCGCGCACCTCATCCCGCTCGGCAACCGCGCCAAGGTCGCGCTCGATCCGCGCCGTTCGCCCCGGTCTCGATATACGCATCAGGCGCCCTGGACTGATAATGACGGACGCTCACTCGGTTGGGGGTGCTCGGGGAATCCGCCACGGGGCCGCTCCGGGGGGATCCTCCGGACCCGGCCGATCGACGCGACCGCGCCTGACCGGCCGATCCGGCCGATCCGGCCGATCCGGCCAGATCCGGCCAGATCCGGCCATGGTTCGGGCCGTGGCGGCGTCCGCCCGCGGTGGCGTCCGGGGACTTCTCTAGAGTCAACCCTGACCTGACCGGCGACCACGGGAGCAATCGATGCATAGGCAGAACTCCGCCCACGATGTAATCGTCCAAATCAAGATCAAGCTGTTGGGAGTCGCAAAACCTCCGGTCTGGCGGCGCATGCAGGTGCGAGCTGACACCCGCCTCGATCAACTGCACGAGGTCCTGCAGCGAGCGCTCGGCTGGGACAACTGCCACATGCACTCCTTCTCATTCGGCGACGAGAGGTACGGTCTGGCCCACGAGTTCGGCGACCGCGATGAACGCGAGGCCACCCTCGGCGAGCTGGTTGGTCCGGGCACTCGCTTCCGCTACACCTACGATTTCGGTGATGACTGGGAGCACCAGATCGTCGTTGAAAAGTTGCTTGATTCCGACCCTGACACCCACTACCCGGCGCTCCTCGTCGCGAGGGGTGCGTGTCCTCCGGAGGACTGCGGCGGCGCCTGGTGCTACGACGATCTCAAACTGATCCTTGCCGATCCCAACGACGATCAGCACCAAGAACGCCTGGATTGGCTTGGTCTCGACGATGCTGGCGGGTTCGACCCGGCGGTGGTGGATTTTGACCGGCTCAGCGCCCGTGTCGCATTCGTAGCCGCCGCGCGCTGAGCCGCTCCCGAACCGGAGCCGCGCCTTAACCTGGGCTACCCGTCCCAGGGGCGTCGTCGCGTGTTTTTGATTCTTTTTTGGGGAGCAAAACCCAAATCGGCCGCCCCCGCTAAGCGCGAGAACGGCCGATCCGTGGTCCGCTGCGGACCGGAGGGTTGGTTGGGGCTCAGCGAGCGCTAACCACCTCGCAGTTGGCGGCGACCCGATCAGCTGGGTCGGCGTGCGCGACATCGTGTCTGCCAGCGCCGCAGTTGACCCGGTCGATCCCGTGTCCGAGGGCGTGGATGATGTCGTTGCCCGCGTTGCCGATCAAGGCATCGTGGCCACTACCGCCGACCAGCTCGTCGGCGTCGCTGCCACCGATCACGGTGTCATCGCCACCGTCGCCGTCGGCATCGTCATCTCCGGAACCGGCTTCGATCACATCGTCACCGGGACCGCCGTTGATGTCGTCGTCGCCTTGGTCGCCGCAGATGTCGTCGTCGCCGTCGTCGCCGTCGATCTCATCGTCGCCGCCGTGGCCGGACAGCGAATCGTCGTGCTGGCCGCCAGCGATGTCATCGCCCGACTCGTTGTCGTCGCCATCGACATCCTCGCCCTGATCGTCGTTGTCGTCACCCTGGTCATCGTTTTGTTCGAGTTCGCAGGATCCGCCGTTGTCGCCGCCGCCGCCGCCCTCGTCGTCGTCGGCACGTGCACTCGACAGCCCTGTCAACAGGGCGCCGATCGCGAGCAGGATCGCGATGATTAGGATTTGGGGTTTGATACGCACTTGAATTCCTTCCGTTTCCCGCGCGGGGCGGGGCTCAACTTTTCTTTCACAGATTAAAACCCGCGCTGGCGGCGATCATCACGATTTTTCTCGCGCGGCGCTAAAACTTTTTTCACCCGACGCCCCAATCGCGGCCGGGGAGGCGGTAAGGAACCTTCCGCTCCCCGGATCGAGTTTGGCTTCAAAGTCGCTAACTTGGCGGCGGATGTTTGTTTTGATCGTCGGCGTGGGGCGGGTTGGTTCGGCTTTGGCGCGGACGATGCTGGGCGAGGGCCACGAGGTCTCTTGCCTCGACGCCGATGCCGACGCGGCGCTTCGGCTTGCGGTTGGGTTCGATACTCCCTGGGAGGACGCGGGTGGGCAGTTCACGGTCGGCGCGGCGCTTGAGGTTGACGCCCTTTTGACCGCCGGGATCGAGCGGGCCGACGCCTTCGTTGCGGCAACCAGAGGCGATAACACCAACATCGTGATCGCGCAGATCGCGCAGCGGCGCTTCGCGGTCGAGACGGTAATCGCCCGGGTGCTCGACCCGCTGCGCGCCGAGTGGTATGAGCACCAGGGCCTGCGGACGATCTGTCCGACCCGGCAGGCAATTGAGTTGCTTGAGTCGGAGGTTCGCGCCGCCGGAGTCAAGTTGGCGAGCGACCCCGAGGCGGCGGCCAGGGCGGCGGCCGAGGCGGCGGCCGAGGCGGCGGGTTAGTTCGATGCGGGTGATCGTCGTCGGGGCGGGCAAGGTTGGCTGGGCGCTCGGCCGGGCGTTGATCGAGAAACAGCACGAGCTGACCTTGATCGAGGCCGACCGTGACCGCTACCTGACGGTCGAGCAGGAGATCGAGCACCGGATCCTGCTCGGCGACGCCTCAGAGCTGTGGGTGCTGGAGCGGGCCGGGATCGAGACCGCCGAACTCGTGATCGCGGTAACCGGCGATGACGAGGACAACATGTTGATCTGCCAGGTGGCGAAGGAAAAGTACGGGGTGGGGCGGATCATCGCCCGCGTTAACAACCCCAGAAATCGCGCCACCTTCGAGCTGCTCGGCGTCACCCCCTACGTCTCCGCGACCGACCTGATCCTCAACCTGATCGAGCACGAGGTCCCCGCTTATGGCCTCGTCCACCTACTCGATCTGCCCGAGGAGGGGCTTGAGATCATCGAGGTTCTGCTGGAGCCGAAATCGCCGGTCTGCGGCCTGCGGGTCGGCGACTTGGAGATGCCTCGGGGCAGTCTTTTGATCAGCGTCCTGCGTGATGGACGCGGCTTCGTTCCCGACCCCGATACGGTTTTGGCGGTCGGCGACGAGGTGTTGGCGGTGCTCAACCCCGACAGCGAGGTCGAGCTGACCCGGTACCTGTCAATCGGTGGAAAGGGTAAGTGAAATGAGCGAACGATCGGTTGATTACCTCCTGATCGGTGGCGGGATGGCGTCGGCTTACTGCGCCGCCGAGCTGCGCAAGCGCGGCGCCGAGGGTTCGATAATGCTGGTCGGTCGCGAACCCGAGCCGCCGTATGAACGCCCTCCACTGTCAAAGCAGTACCTGCGCGGATTGAGCGGTCGTGCCGATGCCTACGTCAAGCCGCCCGATTGGTATCGCGAAAACCAGATTGAGCTTCTGACTTCGACCACCGTGATGTCGCTCGACAGCGCCGCTCGGACCGCCAAGTTGCAGCGGGTCGGCGAGGTTGGCTTTGACAAGGCGCTGTTGGCGACGGGAGCGATGGTCAACATTCTCCGGGTTGACGGGGCGCAGCTCGACGGGGTGCACTACCTGAGGGCGTTCGGTAACTCCGATTCGATCCGCGACGAGCTCGAGGGCGCCTCGCACGTCGTTTTGATCGGGGGCAGCTACATCGGCACCGAGGTTGCGGCGTCGCTTCGCGAGCTCGGGATCGAGTGCTCGATTGTGATGCTCGAGCAGCTGCCGCTCTCACGGGTCTTCGGCGACGATGCGGGCCGTTATTTCGCCGATCTGCTGAGCTCGAAGGGAATCGGTCTGTATGGCGGCGAGGAGCTTGAGGCGTTCGTCGGTCAAACCCGGATCGAGGCGGTCCAGACCAAGTCCGGCAAGCAGATCCCGTGCGACGCGGTAATTGTCGGCGCCGGGGTCCGTCCCGACGTGATGCTGGCCCAGCGCGGTGGTCTTGAGGTCGAAAACGGGGTCGTCTGTGACGCGCGGCTGCAGAGCTCGGTCGAGGGAATCTTCGCGGCCGGGGATTGTTGTTCGTTTGCGAGCGAGCGCTTCGGACGGCTGCGGGTCGAGCACTGGGATGTCGCGATGCAGCAGGGCCGACACGTTGCGGCGGCGATGCTCGGCGAGTCGGCCCCGTACCAGGTCGTCCCCTACTTCTACAGCGATCTCTCTGATTGGGCGGCGATCGAGTACGTCGGGCACGCTCGCAACCCGGATCGGACGGTGCTACGCGGCAATCCGGCGGACGGCTCGTTCAGCGTCTGGTACTTCGAGGAGGGAAACCTCGCCGCGGTGCTTTCGGTCGGTCGATCGGGCGATTTGATTCCGGCCCGCGGTTGGATCGCCGCCGCGAAGATGCCGCAGACAGCCCGCGATCTGCTGGGTGATGTCGGGAGCGATTTGACGGTCCTCGACTGACCGTCGGCAAGGACGGCTTCAGGGCCGCTAATCTTGCGGGTCACCG
>JAHEXU010000094.1 GCA_023251975.1 bacterium
AGGTAGTCGTGAACCAACCCGACCTTCAATTCAACACCTCGCCGCCGATCCTGCGCTCTCAACCACCCGTTGATAGACCGCCGCGATCGCCGCCGCCTGGTGGGCGTGGCTGTAGTGGTCGATCACCCGTCGGCGGGCCATCTCGCCGAGTCGTTGTCGCCGCGCCGGATCGCCCGCCAGCGACTCGATCGCCGCTGCCAGCGCGATCGG
The DNA here is from genome assembly GCA_023251975.1 of bacterium. GTDB lineage: Bacteria > Actinomycetota > Thermoleophilia > Solirubrobacterales > 70-9 > JAHEXU01. Next base: position 211 of record JAHEXU010000094.1, read on the forward strand.
ATCCTCGCCATCAACCAAGACCCCGGCCCCGGCCGCCAGCTGCTCGACAATCCCGTCGACCGCGGTCCCAACCACCGGCAATCCCGCCGCCATCGCCTCGAGCACCGAGATCGGGAAGGGGTCGATTCTCGACGGCAGGACAAAGATGTCCCAGGCGGCGAGCCGCTTTGGGATGTCGGCGCGCCCGGTCAGGGTGATTCCGGCGCTGGCCGCCCGCTCCAGCACCGCCAGCCCCCAATCGGCATCGAGCGGGTCCGTCGGCGAGCCGACCAGCTCGAACTCGATCGGCTTGCCGCGCAGACGCTCGGCGGCGGCGACCACGAGATCGCTGCCTTTGCGCCGCGAGATCACCCCGACCGAGCCGACCGCGATCGGCCGCCCGGCGCAATCGTCTCGACGCAGCGACCGCACCGGGATCGGAGCACTTTCGTAGGCCAGCTCCGGCGTCCGTCCGGCAACCGCGAGCCGCTCGGCCGAGGCCACCGAGACCGCGACGACCGCGTCGGCCCATCGATAAAGCAGGCGCCGCGCGAGCCGCGACTTCGGGCTTTTACCGATCATCTCGTGGACGTGGAAAACGGTCCGCCGACCAGCCCTGCGGGTGACCGCAAGCTCGGCCATTGTGTCGAGCGAGTTGAGGTGGACGAGCGCCGGGTCAAACTGCGAAAGGGCCGCTCGGAAGGCCTTGAAGTAGGGCCTAATCGAAGCAATCCGGCGGGTTGGTCCGGGTGGGAGGCGAAGCGCGCGGAGGCTGTAGCAGACGTGCCGCGGCGCCCCCCAGACCGGATAGCCGTCGGCCTCAAGCTGATCGTAGAGCGGGCTTGGTCGAGCGAGAAAGAAGCCGAACGACCAGCCTGCCTGTTCGAGCAGCCCGATCAGCCGCAAAACCGACAAGGTGGCGCCGCCGCTCGTTTCCTCGTGGAAAACCACCAAGACGCGGCGCCCCGTCCCGGCCGACACGGCCGATCCGAGTCCGGCCTCAGTAGCCGTAGTAGTACTCGTAGGTGTCGGAACCATCACCGCGCAATCCTGTGACGACGGCGGCAAGCGGCCGTTGCGGAACGTGCTCGAGCATCGCCTTCGTGGCGCGCACTTGATCCCGGGTCGTCTCGTGGGCCTTGACGCAGAGCAGGACCGCGTCGCAGTGCGGGATTAGCTGGAGCGTGTCAACGACGGCGAGCAGCGGCGTGGTGTCGATCAAAACCAGGTCGTAGGCGGAGGAAACCGCATCGATAAACGACCCGACGGCATCTTCGAGCAGCAGCTCGGCCGGGTTTTGGACCGGCGTCCCGGCGGTGATCGCAACAAACTTGGCGGTGCTCTCGACCACCCCCTCGTGGTCACCCCGCAGCACCTTGCCGCTGATTCGCGGCGGCGACAGCTCGACCTCCTGGAGGACATCGCCGGGATCAGCGTCACCGACCAAGTAATCGCTGAGACCGGGACCCTCGCTGAGTCCGAACCGCTTTGCAAAGACCGGACGACGCAGGTCGCACTCGACCAGCAGGACCCGTCGACCGGCCAGGGCCGCCGCGCTGGCAAGCGACATGCAAACGGTCGACTTGCCCTCGCCAGCGAGACTGCTGGTGCAGACGATCGAGGTGATCTTGCGGTCCGATTCGAGGTAGCGAAGGTTGGTGCGAAGCAACCGGAAAGCCTCGAAGTCGGTGTCCCACATCGCCGCCGCGCCGGTCGCCGCCAGTCCCGGCTTGCCCATCGCGCCCTGTCCGATCCGACCGACCACCGGTGAGCCGAGCTCGACGTGGACATCGTGCGCGGTCCGCATTCGTCGATCGAGCGCGACCCGCGTGAACGCCCCGGCCACTGCGATCGCGAGCCCGAGCAGTCCGCCGACCACCGCGTCGCGCGTCGGGTTCGGTGAGAACCGGCCGACCGGCGGATTCGCCCGCTCAACAACTTCGACCGGCTGGGCGACATCAAGCAGAGTCTGGATCCGCGACAGCTGCGCCTCCAGGGTCGAGATGCGGATCGCGTCGATCCCGGGCTCGAAGGTCTCGGTGGTCGCTGCGATCTCAGCCTGCAGCGATTCCTTCTTCAGCTTCAGCTGCTTCTCGGTGTCGCGGCTCTCGACGATCTGGATCTGATCGGCGAACTCGTTCGCGATGTCGGCAGCGATTCTCGGATCGCCCCAAACCGCGGTTAGCTTGACCAGCTGCGCCGAATCAACCTCGGTCGTGACCGCGCTCTGCAGTGCGATCGATGGCAGCTCGTCCTTGAATCGCCGAATCACCCGCCGAGTCACGGTCCGGCCGGTCGCCCGCTCCGCCGCCCGCTGCACCCTGATGATCAGGGGCTCGATCGCCGAGGTGTCGCCGCCGAACAGCGACAGATCCTCGGCAAGGTCACGGAAGTCCAAGACGGTGGTCGAGCGGTAAAGGTTCGGCTTGCTGAGCGACTGCGCCAGGCCGACCACCATGCCTGCGATCACCAGCAGGGTGATCGGGATGCGATAACGCCGCAGGACCAGGGTGTAGTCGTGGAGTGAGAGGTAGCGCATGTCGATCGATCCCCTCCGCAAAACCCGCCTGGGGGAGTCAGCAGGATAGGGGGTGTGTCCAGGGTTAGGCCAATCTTGGCTTCGAATCAGGTGGCCCGGCGGCGGCTCACGGATTCTGCAGGGCTTGCGCCGCGACCAGCGCCGCGGCTGCCGCCTGCTCGTGGCCGGCGTCACGCTCGATCGCCGCCAAAAGGAGTTGGTGCGAAGGGTCGGTCGGCTCGAGGCGAATCGCCTCGCCGGCGTCGCGTCGGGCCGCGTCGGTGTCGCCGTCGAGCAGGTAAGCGTTGGCCCGAACCGCATGGGCGGCGGCCGACCACGGCGCCGCCCGAACGGCCTCGTCGGCGTGCGCTACCGCCACCTCACCGGCACCGCCGGCCAGCGCCAGGCGAGCCGATTCGAGTCGCTCCCCCCCGACCAGCGACGGCACCTGGACAACCGCGGCGCCAACCGCAACCAGGCAGACCGAGGCCACCCTCGAACCGCGAAGCGGGCGCGCCGAGCGCGGCTGCGACTGGACCGCCGAGACGATCCCGATCGCCGCGAAGGCGAAGACGGCGACGGCCGGGACCTCCCAGACCCAGTCGATCGCGGCGTGGGTGGCGATCAAGCCGACGATCAAGATCAGCGGGCCACCCGCCGCCAGGTCGCCGCGGCTCAAAAATCGGCTTCGAGCGGAGGCCAGGATCCGGGTCGAGATCAGGCCGAGCGCAAACAGCAAGCCGCAGCCAATCAGCCCGATCTCGGCCAGTGACTCAAGGTAGAGCGAGTGGGCATCCGAGACGGGCGGCTCACCCTCGGAATCGCGCTGCCACCAGATCGCGAAGCCGCCGGCACCAATCCCGGTAACCGGATCGGTCTTGAAGGCGTCGAAGGCGCTCCCCCAAATCGCGCCGCGCTCACCGTCGAATCGCAGCAGCCGCACGCTCGGATCGGTCTCGGTGACGGCGGACGGGTCGGAGTTCGGCGGCGGCGAGCTGGCGCCGGACTCGGCAAACAAGGCCACCGCGACCAAGCCTGCAACCAAGGCGGCGGCGCCGAGCGGCGCCAGCAGGCCGGAGATGCCGCTGCGACGCCGCGGGATCGAGCGGCGAGCTCGCGGCAGGCGCGGCTCGACCCGATAAAGAGCGACGCCGAGCGCCGACAGGGTTAGCGCAACCAGCCAACCGCCGTCGCCGCCGCTGCCGGTGATGATCTGCGACTGGGTGCGAGCGACCAGGACCGCAACGGCGGCGGCGAGCAGGGCGAGTGCGGCAGCGACGGCGGTCCGCTTCAGCGGGGCGCCGAGCGCGACCACCCCATAGGCGGCGAGCCCAAGCAGGACCAAGCCCGCCCGCGAAAAGGTCAGATAGGTGCAAAGCAGCGGCAGCGGCAGTGCCGCGAAGGCAAGCGGGCGCAGCGCCCGTCGCGGTGGCACCGAGGTCCAAAGCAGCAGAATCCCGAAGGCGATCGCGGCGAGCCCGGCGAGCCCGTTCCAGTATCCGAGCGGGAAACTGAGGCGGCGAAAGTTGAGCCCGAGGTCGGGATCGAAGCCGCTGAAGAGGCCGGGGAAAAGCCGCGAAAAAAGCGCCGTCCCGACGACCGCGATCAGAGCCGCCGCGAGCCCGAGCGCGGCGGCGCGCCACGAGCGTGAGCTGGCGCCGAGAATCGAGAGGGCGAGCACACCGCCATAGGCAAGGTCGCGGCTCAGTTCAATCAGCGTCCGCTCGGTGCTATCGCCCCACAAGATCCCGAGCCCGACCCAGGTGCAGAGCGCGGCAAAAACGAGGCCGAGGCGGGCCGCGTCGCGTGCCGGCCGGCTGCGGGGAAGCGCCCCGGTCAGATACCCCGCCGCGACCGCCGCGCAAACCGCGACCCCGACCGTTTGCCTGGCAACCAGGCCCGGACCGGCGAACGCGAACACCACCGGCACGACCGCCGCACCGGCGAAAACGTAGCCCAGCGAACTGCGACCGGCGCCGTCACGGCGAACCCGCGGCACGCTGGCCGGGCTCCCTGCTGTTGCCGAAGAGACGGTCCCGGTCCGTCCGTGGCGGGGGTTCTCGCTCATCTCTCCATCCGCTTGACATGAAACGATATACTCTCGTCTCAATAGACAGGGAGTCCCCGAAAGCGAGACAGGACGATCGCATTGTTAGGACAGCGGATCAAACGGAATTTATGGATCGACCGACTCGGATCGGTCTCGAAGCTTTGCGCGCTGGTGACGATCGGCGCCATCGTTTGGATGCTCGGCGCTGGCACCGCGAACGCCCAGCTCCCGGAGATCTGCGTCCAGTACCCCGACCTACCGGTCTGCGAGCTGCCGGACAACGGTGGCGGCGGCCCCAACGGAAACAACTTCTTCCCGCCCGGCGGGGAGCCCGGCAGCAACTCGCTCGGCGAAACCCTGCCGTTCACCGGCTATCCGCTGACCCCGCTGTTGCTGCTGATGCTGCTCCTTCTGATCCTGGCGGCACTTTCCCGTGCATACGCCGAGATCCAGGAACGCCGGCAGACCCGTACGGTCGGCACGGATGCCCCCGGGTTCAACCGCCAATAACGCGGCCGCCGCGGCGGCCGCCCCGCCGGTTCCCCCGGTTCGCGCCGAGGGCGCTCGGTTTCGACGTGGCACGATCCAGACTCGCAGCGCCGCCTCGATCGGACGCGGCCTCCGAATCAACTCGCGCGACAGCATCTACCGCCGCGCTTTGGCGGCGGCGGACCTGCTCGCAGGACTGACGGTCTCGGCGCTACTGGCCCAGTCGGGCGCCCCCGAGCTTCTGATCGTCGGGGTGCCGCTCGCGGTGATCGGGGCCGCCAAGCTGCGCGGCCTCTACGACCGCGACGCCAATGTGATCGAGAAGTCGACGGTGCCCGAGATCCCAAGCCTGTTCGCGCTCGCCACGAGCATCACCCTGACCGCATTCCTGACCGCCGGGATTGTGACCGGAACGATGGCTACCCCGGCCCAAATCGGCCTCGCCTGGGTCTCGCTGACAATCATGCTGGTGACGACACGGCGGCTGGCCCGAGCCTGCGCGCAGCGACTGACCCCGCCGGAGCGCTGCCTGCTGGCCGGGGCCGGGGCTCGCGGCGCCGCGCTCTACGAGGGGATGGACCACGGCGGCAGCGACCGAGTGATGGTTGGCTTCCTCGATCTCGAACACGTCGGGCCGGGGTTCGCCTCAACCCGGGCGCTGCTCGAGGCGGTCGATCGCTTCGACCCTGATCGAGTCGTCCTGGTTCCCGGTGGCGGCTCGTCCGACGACGTGATGTTCGTCGTCCACGACCTCAAAGAGAGTGGCGTCAAGGTCAGCTACGTCGACTCCTCGGCCTGGGTGCTCGGTTCCTCCGTCGAGGTCGACTCGATCGACGGCGCAACCCTCTTGGGGATGCGACGGTTTGAAATCAACCGCTCCTCCGCCCTGTTGAAGCGCGGATTTGACCTCGTCGGCGCGACGGTTATGTCGATCCTGACGCTACCTCTGCTGATCGCGGTGGCGATCGCGATCAAGCTCGATTCCGATGGCCCCGTGATCTACCGGCAGCGCCGAATCGGTCGCCACGGATCCGAGTTCTCGATACTCAAGTTCCGCAGCATGATCGACGGCGCGCACGGTTTACGGCCCGATCTCGCCGCGCTCGACGAGGGCGCGAACGGACTGTTCAAGATCGCCAACGACCCCCGTCGAACCCGGGTTGGCCGCCTCATCCGGCGCTACTCGATCGACGAGTTGCCGCAGCTGTTCAACGTGATTCGCGGCGAAATGAGCCTGGTCGGACCGCGGCCGCTGGTCCCCGAAGAAGACGCTCGAATCGAGGGTCGGTTCCGCCGCCGGCTCGATCTGCCACCCGGCATGACCGGGCACTGGCAGGTCGTCGGCGGGCCGCGAATCCCGATCGAGCAGATGGTTCGCTTGGACTATCTGTACATTGCCAACTGGTCGCTATGGGGAGACATCGCACTACTGATCAGAACGATCCCGATCGTGATCGGGCGGCGGGGGATTTGACGCCAGCCTCGCCGACCCTCGAATCGCGCCCGATCGCTTCTGCGGGTGAGGTCGAACGCTGGCGCTCGATCGCCGCCCGCCCTGCCGACAAGCGGCGCTCGGAGACCGATGTCGCCGAGCCGAGCGGCGGCCGTCGGCCCGAAGAATGGTTGACTGATGATGCGGGCGACCGAAGCGCCCCAGCCGCGGAGAGCTTCGAGCCCGATGTCTGGCTAACCGAGACGGAGCGTGAGGCGGTGGGCCGATCCGTCAAAGCGGTGATTGCCCCGGGCGACCCGGTAGCGTCGACGGACCCGGAGGGCGACGCCGAAGGGGGCGCCGAAGGGGGCGCCGAACAAGGCTCCAACGAAGGCGCCGAAGGGGGCCGTGTTATGGCGGAGGAGGCGATCGCCGAAGTCGAGGTCGCTGAGGCTGCGCGGAAACCGGGGACGAGCGCGGTCGAGATCAGCAAGATCGTCGAAGATGTCCTAGATTGGCGCGAGAACCGGGTCGGCGAGATGTGCCGCCGGGTCAGCGGCCGGTTCGACCGCTGGGTCGAGGAGATCAGCGAGCGCGAGCCGCAGCAGACCGCGCTGGCAGAGTCGCGGCTCCAGTCAAGCCCGCCCGGCTCTCCCGCAGCTCAAGTCGAGACGGCCCCGGAATCGCGGATCGTCGAGACGGCCTCGGAAACGCGGATAGTCGAGACGGCCCCGGAAACGCGGATCGTCGAAGACGATGCCGAGGGCGGTTTCGAAGACGATGCCGAGGGCGGCGCCGGAAGCGAGGCAGGAGGCGAAGTTGGAGGCGATTTCGACGCCGTCGAGGCCCGCCGGGGCCGGTTCGCCCGGGCTCGCCGCTTCCGCCTGCCGCGGCGCGGTTGAGGATCGCCACAAGAACAGCGGACTGCCGCGACCCGGCCCCGTAGCGGCGGCCGGGGATCCGAGGCGAAGGTCGGCCCACCGCGCAACGGCGCGATTCCGGCGTCGCCCGGCGGAGGAGGGCTCCCGCGCCCACGCCTGGCGCAAGCGGCTGCACCGTGCCGCCGTACCCCGCCGGTAATCAGATCGTCGTCGTAGGCCGAGCAGGCCTCGAGGGGCTCCAAAAAGGTGCAGAAAGTCGCGGAATTCGTCTGTGGGGCCGGGGATGCCGATCGCCACTTCGCTCGCAGTTTGCGCCAGGCGGCCGGTTTGGTGCCGGGCGGGCGGTTGGGTCAACGCGGCCGGCTTGGCTCCACACGGGTGGGTTTGGCGCGGCGCGGGCACGGTGGCACCACACGACTATCGCTGGGACGAACACCAGGGTGGCAACGACGGAGGTGGCGCAGTAGGCAGCCCAGGTCGCTGCCGGGACAGGATCTAGTCCGGGATCGGCGGATCGGGGTTCAGTCGACCTCGACCACACCGACGTAACCACCGTCATCGGAGCGATAGGCGGCGGTTGCGGGGCCGATCTCGGCGCCGGGGGCGCAGACGATGGCGGCGCCGCACACTTCGACCGCGATCGCGCCGTAGGGGCCCCCTGCGCCGATGTCGAGGATCACGTAGTCGTAAGCACGGACAACCTTGGAGACGAACTCGCGGAAGCGTTCGTCGGCTCGGCCATCGCGGCGCAGCGGCCTGGTGCCAGCGGTAATCGCAACCAACAGGCCACCGCCACGACCGCCGATCTCGACCTCTTGGATGATTTCCGGTGGCGTCGCCTGCCCGACCAGGTAGTCGGAGATCCCGGGGCCGACGAGGAGGCCGATCCGCGAGGCGAGCGTGGTGCCTTGATCGCGCATTTCGACCACCAAAACCTCGCCTCCGTCGGCCGAGATCGCGGCGGCCATCGCGACCGCCAAATCGGCGCCCTGGCGATCAGCCTGATAGTCGGCGATCGCGATCGCGCCAGCGCCGCCGGCGCTTCCCCTCGCCGCGGTGGCGGCCAACTCAACCAACCCGGCAAGCAGTGCGGCATCGGCACCCGAGCCGTGGGCAATCAGCGACTTGGCGAGGGCCGCCGGGTTGGCGATCCGAGCGACCCGGCGCAAGCGGCGATCGCTGCCAACTCGGGTCTGGTCGGCTCGCCGCCGCTGCGGCGCCCCAAGGTCCTCGATCCGCCGCCCCGGGGTGCGGCCGTCGGGACCGATCAGTTCGGTCCCGACCGGTTGAACGGTGCGACCGGCACCCTCCGGGCCGATGCCGAAGCCGAAGACGAGTCCAAGCACGACCGCGATCACACCCCCGAGCAGCGCCGGGATCGCCAGGCCACCCGAATCAGGCGAGCCCGGTAGGTTGGCGCTCCGCAGCACCGAGACGCCGGGATCGTCGGCCAGCGCGGTCTCGATTCGCGCCAGCGCCGCGACATCGCCCGGGTCCTCGCTATCACGAAGTCGTTCGGCGGCATCCGCAAGGCTCTGTCGGCTGGACCGCTTTGCCAGGGTCTCAACCTGCGCGCCGAGGGCGGTCGCGATCGAAGCCGCCAATTCGGCACTCTCGGCTTCAGCGGAAATCGTTAGTTCGGTCTCGGTCACCGAGACGGTGACCGCATCGCCAAGCTGAGCGGCGGTCAAGCCAAACGGGTTCTCGGCAGCGACGAGATCGATCACCTCGCTCGAATCGGCCAGCGTAGCCGCCGAGTCGATCAACGAAACCGGCGCGACCTCGGCGTCGAGCGTGGCCAGCGGATCGACTACTCGGAGCGCCGTCGAGGACTCGTAGCGCAGATCCCGGGTGGTGCCGAGGGCGAGGCCGAGCAGCAGCCCGACCAGCGCCAACCCGGCCAGCGAGCGCAGCCGGGCGGGATCGAGCGTTCTCAGGTTGGCGATCACATCGACTCCGGTGCACTGACGCCAAGCAGAGCAAGGGTTCGCGCCAACACCGAACCGCAGGCAACGCAAACCGCGAGCCGCGCCGGCTCGACCCGGTCCGGGGCACCGAGGACCTTGCAGTCTCGGTAGAAGGCGTTGAAGTCGGCGGCGGCGGCCATCCCGTAGGCGCTGAGTCGGTGCGGCCCGAGCCGCTTCGCCGACTCCTCGATCTCAACCGGCAGCTCGATCAGCCGCTTGATCAAGCGGCGCTCACTCGGTTCGACCGCGACCTCCGCAATCGCCTCGGGGTCAATTGCCATGAGCCCCTCGCCCGACTTGCGCAGAATGCTGTTGATCCGAGCGTAGGCATACTGGACGTAGTAGACCGGGTTGTCGGCCGATTGGCGCTTCGCCAGCTCGAGATCGAGTTCGAGTTCGCTGTCGTTGCTTCGCTGCAACATCAAAAAGCGGGTCGCGTCGGCACCGATCTCCGCAATCACCTCGTCGAGCGGAACGAAGCTGCCAGCCCGCTTCGACATCTTGGCGCGAGCGCCGCCCGAGCTGAGCTGGACCATCTGGATGATCGGCGCCCGGTAGCGCTTTGGGTCATAGCCGAGCGCCGCCAGTCCGGCTCGTATCCGCGGCGGGTGAGATCCGTGGTCGGCGCCCAGGACGCTGATCATTCGCTCCGCCCCGCGCTCGAGCTTGTCGCGGTGGTAAGCCAGATCGGCGGCCAGATAGGTCGGCTCGCCACTGGAGCGGACCAAGACTCGATCTTTGTCGTCACCGAAGCTGGTCGTGCGCAGCCACCGCGCTCCGTCGCTTTCGTAGCAGTGGGTCGACGCTCGCAGGTCGGCCAGGATCTTGGCGACTGCGCCGCTGTCGTGAAGCCGACGCTCCGAGACGAAGCTGTCGAACTCGACCCCGAACGAGCGGAGCGTCTGCTCGATCGAACCGAGGATCTTCGCCGGAGCGGCCGTAAACAGGCCGTCATGGTCGTCGGGGCTGAGCCCGTCGGCGGCAAGCTGAGCGGCAACTTCGACCAGGTACTCGCCGGCGTAGCCGTCCTCGGGGACCGGCTCGCGGCGCATCCGAGCCGCTACCGAGGCGACCAGGCGATCGATCTGCCCGCCAGCGTCGTTGTTGTAGTACTCGCGCTCGACGATGCAGCCTCGCGCCTCGAGCAGGTTGGCGATCGCATCACCGTAGGCGGCGTGGCGACCGCTCGCAGCGGTCAGCGGACCGGTCGGATTGGCGGAGACGAACTCGACGCTGACCCGCTCACCGCTGCCCGGCGGCAGCGACCCGAATTGCGGCCCGGCCGCCAACACCGCACCGACTGCTTCGCGGCACCATCGATCGGAGACGTAGAGGTTGAGGAATCCCGGTCCCGCCACCTCGAGGCGATCGACCGAACCGGAGAGCGATTCGACGACCGCTTCGCGAAGCTGCTCGGCGATCGCCCGCGGCGGCGCCCCCAATGCCGGAGCCAAAAGCATCGCCCCGTTGGTCGAATAGTCACCGAGTTCGGCCTTCGGGGGTCGCTCCAGAATCGGCTCGGCGCCGCCGTCGCGGTTCCCGCGGATCGTCGAAACGGCCTCGTCGATAGCCGATTTGAGCAGGGCGATCGGGTCGCTCACCCCCGCGATACTAGATGAGTACCCGGTCTCAACCGGACGGCCCGGCTTCGGACGCGGCCGCTTTCGGGTCCGATGAGATCGCCGCATCGATCCGCTCAATCGGGCTCGGATGAGTTGCAAACAGCGCCTGGTACCAGCCCGGCGGGTCGAGGTCGCTGAGGTTGCGCCGCGCCAACGCAACCTGCACTCGGACCAACCCGGCGGGGTCGCCGGTCAGCTCCAAAGCGACCTGATCCGCCCGCGCCTCAACCGCCCGAGAGAGCCGATTCGAGGTGATCTCGACGCAACCGGCAAGCGCCAGGATCGCGGCAAGGGAGGGGGCGACGGCGGCGGCAGTGCCCGGCGCCAGGCGCCGCCCGGCGAGCAGCGGCCGCAGCGCGCGCGCCAGGAAGGCAAGGCCGAACGGTGCCACCAGCGCGATGTAGGCGATCCCCCGCCACAGGTCGTTTCCCTTCACGTGACCGAGCTCGTGGGCGACCACGGCCCGCAGCTCGCGACGGTCAAGTCCCTCGACCAGGTTGTCGTAGAGGACAACCCGGCGGCTCGCTCCGATCCCGCTCACATATGCGTTCAGGGTGCGCGAGCGGCGGCTGGCATCGAGCACGAAAACATCATCGACCGCGACATCGGCACGGTCTGCGAGTTCGAGAACCGCCTGGCGGGCCCGCGGGTCCCCGAGCCGCGCCTCGTTGCCAAAAAGCGGCGTGATCAGAACTGGCTGAACCCAGGTAATGAGGGTCGCGAAGGCGACCGTCGCAACAGTCGCGCCGATCCACCAACGTTCCCCGAATCGGCGCTGCAGTACGACCAAGATCGCTCCGGCGATGCCGCCGCCGAGGGCCTGCAGGGCGAGCGCGATCGAGCGGTCGCGCGCCCAACCGCCGAGCGAGTCGGTCGCGATCGCGGCGTTCGCCGCGCGCTGATGGGCGAGCAGCGAGAACGGGGTCAGGGCGAGGACGAGGGAGGCGAACAGGGCCGCCCCGACAAGCGCTCCGCCAAGAATCGGTCGGCGGATTGCGATTGCGAGTTCGAAGCGAAGCCGCCGCGGCCGTCCCGCCACCACGGCGCCGAGCAAAGCAAAGTTGACCATCAGGGCGGCGATCGCGATCCAGCGCCCCGGATCGCGGTAGCCGTCGGCGCGGGCGAGCTGGGCGGCGGTGAAGAAGCGGCTCAGCTCCGCGCCGCCGGTGGCTGGATCAACCGCCGGGCTGAGCAGCGACACCGCCGACTCGGCGACCACCAAGACCGCGACGAGCCCGAGCAGGACCCCGAGGGACTGCCGAATTCTCATCTGCACCTACGATAGCCGGGCGTGATATGAAGGTAGCGGTGATTAGCGACATCCATGGCAACCTACCGGCGCTCGAGGCGACGCTGGCGGTGATCGACGCGGCCGAGATCGACGAGATCTGGTGCCTCGGCGACCTGGTCGGATACGGCGCCGAGCCCGACGCCTGCGCCCAGATGGTCGCTGACCGCTGCACCGTCAGCCTGGTCGGGAACCACGACCTCGCGGTACTCGGCGAGATCGACATCACCACCTTCTCGCCGCCCGCCGCCGCGGCGGTGCGCTGGACTCGGGTCAACGTCAGCGAGCAGACCCGGAGCTACCTGGCCTCGCTGCGACCGTCGGCCAGCCGCTGCGAAACCGGCCTGTTTCACGCCTCGCCGCGCGATCCGGTCTGGGAGTACGTGCTGTGGCCGGACCAGGCGGCCGAGTGCCTACGCAGCCAGAGCGAACAGCTCAGCATGGTCGGCCACTCCCACGTCGCGCTGTTTTTCTTTTTGGCCGACGGGGAGGGTTCATCCTCGGGGCCGCCCCGAACCCGCTCGTTGCCGGTCCAACCGCAGGCGCGCGGCGCCCAGGCGACCGCCGGGACCGAATTGGTGATCGACAGCGGCACCTGGCTGGTCAACCCCGGCAGCGTCGGACAGCCGCGCGACGGCGACCCCCGGGCCGCCTGGATCGAATTCGACCCCGACGCTCGAAGCGTGGTTTATCACCGCACCGAATATGACATCCAACGCGCTGCCGAGGCGATCGACGAGGCTGGCCTACCCAGCCATCTCGGCAGGCGCCTCTACAGCGGACAGTGATCGAGGCGACGGCCTTCGACGGCGACCACCGCACCATGCGACTTCTTCGCAACCACCCCCTAAACTCGACCCTGATGAGTCGTCGCCGAGGGCCTCGGAGCCCGCTTAGTTCTCCCTGCGCGCTCATTGCGATACTTGCGGCGCTGCCGATCGCCGGTTGCGGTGGCTCGGAGTCGAGCCAAAACCTGACGCCGAGCGACGCCGCCGACCTGATCGGTCGGCTCAGCGAGATCGAGTCGGACGCTGCCGCCGAGCGTTGTGAGGAAGGTGCGTTCGGGGCCGCCGACCTGCGGGTCACAATCACTGACCCGTCACTGCAGATCGGCCGCGATCTACGCGACGCCCTGGTCGGCAGCGTCGATCTGCTCGAGACCCGGATCACCGAGCAATGCGGCCAGACCGAGCCACCAACCGATCCGGAGACCTCGATCACC
>JAHEXU010000095.1 GCA_023251975.1 bacterium
GGAAGCTTGTCGGCAAAGCGGGCCAGGTGGGCCTCGACCTGGTCGAGCTCGGCGGCTAGCGCAGCGGCGTCGACCCGCAGCAATTCAGCGAGCGCCTCGCTGGCCAGGGCGAGGCCGTCAGTCTTGAGCTCGCCGTCGGCCGGGACCAGGCCGATCGGGGTCTCGACGGTCTCGCCGTCGCCTTCGCAGCGACGGAAAATCCACTCCAAGACGCGGCTGTTCTCGCCAAATCCGGGCCAGATGAACTTTCCGTCGGCGTCCTTTCGAAACCAGTTGACGTAGAAGATCTTCGGCAGCTTCGAGGCATCGGCGGCGGCGCCGATCTCGATCCAGTGCCGGAAGTAATCGCCCATGTTGTAGCCGCAAAACGGCAGCATCGCGAATGGGTCAAACCGCAACTGCCCGACCGTTCCGAAGGCGGCAGCGGTCATCTCTGAGGACATCGTTGCCCCCATGAAGACACCGTGCTCCCAGTCGAACGCCTCCCGAACCAGCGGCACCACACCGGCCCGACGACCGCCGAACAGGAAGGCGTCGATCGGGACTCCGGCCGGGTCCTGCCATTCCTCGGCGATCGACGGCGCGGCGGCTGCGGCGACGGTAAAACGAGCGTTCGGATGGGCCGCCGGGGTCTCGGCGCCGGGGCGCCACGGCTTGCCGTGCCAATCGGTGACCGGCTCGACCGGCTCGGTGTTCATCCCCTCCCACCAGATATCGCCGTCGCCGGTCAGGGCGCAGTTGGTGAAGATTGTGTCACGCGCGATCGAGGCCATCGCGTTCGGGTTGGTCTGCACGCTGGTCCCGGGCGCAACTCCAAAGAAGCCAGCCTCGGGGTTGATCGCGTAGAGCCGACCGTCCTCGCCGAACTTCATCCAGGCGATGTCGTCACCGATCGTCTCGACCTTCCAACCGGGCAGGGTCGGGATCAGCATCGCCAAGTTGGTCTTGCCGCAAGCCGACGGGAATGCCCCGGCGACGTACTTGACCAGACCGTCGGGACTGGTCAGCTTCAAGATCAACATGTGCTCGGCCATCCAGCCCTCCTCGCGCGCGATCGCGGAGGCGATCCTTAGCGCCAGGCACTTCTTGCCGAGCAGCGCGTTGCCGCCGTAACCGGACCCGAATGACCAGATCTCGCGACTCTCGGGGTAATGCACGATGTATTTCGTTTCGGCGTTGGTCGGCCAGGTCGAGTCCGCCTCGCCGATCTCAAGCGGGTCGCCGACGGTGTGGACGCAAGGAATGAACTCGCCATCGCCACCCAGCACCTCCAGCGCACCGGCGCCCATTCGGGTCATCAGCCGCATCGAGGCGACCACGTAGGGGGAGTCGGTTAGCTGGACGCCGATCTGCGACTGATCAGATCCCAGGGGGCCCATCGAAAAGGGAACGACGAATAGCGTTCGACCGGCCATCGAGCCGGCAAACAGCAGGTCCATCTCGGCCCGCATCTGAACCGGGTCGCGCCAGTTGTTGGTCGGGCCGGCACCCTCCTGGGTCGCGGCACATATATACGTTCGGTCCTCGACCCGGGCGACATCAGACGGGTCCGACCAGGCGAGGTAGGAGTTAGGGCGCTGCGCGTCGGAGAGGCGCTGAAAGGTCCCGGCATCGACCAGTTCCTGACAGAGTCGATCGTATTCCTGCTCGGACCCGTCGCACCAAAAAATCTTGGCGGGCTTGGTCAGCTCGGCGATCTGATCGACCCACCCGAGCAACTTCGAATGTGCGGTCGGGACCTCTGCGGTGCTCGATTCCATTGCGGCGTGCAGCTCCTTGGTATGGGTCAAATTTCGGGGTTGAAACGCATCCCAGGGACGCGATCACGGCGGCCGACCTGAGTACGACGGCGATCGCCGCGAGCGGCGCCGACAAGCGGCGCAAATTGTAAGCCCAAGCGTAGCGCCGACGCAAGTCCGAGCGGAACAATCGAGAAGGATTACCCAGCGTCATGCGGCAAATCTGGAGGCCGCCGTCGCCCTTGCGGCGTCAACCGCACCGGGTCAGGTAAGGTTCCGCGCCGCCGGCCCGCCGATCAACCCGCGAGCCGCCCTCCCAGCCGGGCAAACACGATGCGCTTTTACGAGTTCGAATCACGCCGAATCGTCGAACGGGCCGGGATTCCGGTCACCAAGTACGGCTTCTGTAAGACGGCCGACGAGGCACGGCGGTCGGCTACCGAGATCGGCGGCCCGACCGTGATCAAGTCGCAGGTCCTGACCGGCGGGCGGATGAAGGCGGGCGGGGTCAAGTTCGCCGACACCCCCGACCAGGCCGCCGAATACGCCGACGAGATCCTTCAGCTCGAGATCGCCGGACACCTGCCGGTCGGGGTCTTGGTCGATCCGAAGGCAGAGGTCGAGCAGGAGTACTACGCGGCGGTCCTGTGGGATGGCCGGGCGAAGCGGCCGATGCTGCTCTTCAGCGACATGGGCGGAATCGACATCGAGGCGGTCGCCGAAGAGCATCCCGACCATGTCGGGCGCGCCCACATCTCCAACCTCCACCCGATCTTTGACTTTGAGGCCAAGCAGGCGGTCGCCCGCTGCGGGATGACCGGTAGCGAACTCGGTCGTGCCTCGCGAATCCTCGCCGCGCTGGCTCACCTGCAGCGCGACTACGACATGACGCTGGCCGAAATCAACCCGGTGGCGCGCCTCACCGACGGCTCGTTCGTCGCCCTCGACGCCCACATGGAGATGGAGGACGAGGCGGTCGGCCGGCATCGCAAGTTCCTCGAATCAATCGGGGTCGACCTTGCTGAGCCACGCGAGATGTATCAACCATCCGAATTTGAGCGCAACGTCAAGGCGATCGACGCGGCCGACCACCGCGGCGTCATCCAGGGGAAAGATCACGGCTTCCACGGCAACCTCGGTCTCGTTATCGGCGCCGGTGGCGGCTCGCTGACGCTGACTGACGCGGTCCGCTCACAAGGTGGCAAGCCCGCCAACTACGCCGAGATCGGCGGCAACCCGTCGGTCGCCAAGTCGTGCGGCCTCGCCAAGCAGGTGCTGCAAAAGGAGGGGGTCGACAAGATCGCGGTGATGATGTCGATCGTCTCCAACACCCGGGTCGACATCGTCGCCCGAGGCGTCATCAAGGCCTGCCTCGAACTCGGCAAGGACCCCGGCGAGACGATCGCGATTTTCCGTATCCCCGGCGCTTGGGAGGACGAGGGCTACAAGATCCTCGACCACTACGGGGTCGAATACTGCGACCGTTCGGTCTCGATGTGGGAGGCGGCCGGTCGGGCCGTCGCCAAGGTCCAAGGGGGTGCCGCCTGATGTCGGTCCTACTGCACCCCGACTTCACCTTCATCGTCCAGGGAATCACCGGGCGCGAGGCGGTCAACCTGACCCGCGAGTGTCTTGACTACGGCTCGAAGATCGTCGCCGGAGTCACCCCCGGCCGGAAGGGCCGCGAGGTCCACGGGGTCCCCGTCTTCGACACGGTCGAGCAGGCGGTCGCCCACCACGGCGGCCCGATCGACGGCGCCGTTGCGACCGTCCCCCCCGCCTTCACCAAGGACGCCGTGATCGAGGCGATCGAGAACGAAATCAAACTTATCGTCGTCGTCACCGAACGGATTCCACGCCGCGATGTCGCCCAGATGGTCGAGCTTGCCAACGAGCGCGGCGCTCGGATCATCGGCCCGAATTGCCTCGGCCTGATCACCCCCGGAGTCGCCAAGATGGGCGGAATCGGCGGCCCGGCCAAGGACGCCGCGAAGGCCTACAAGCCCGGCGTCGTCGGCGTGATGAGCCGCTCCGGCGGCATGACCACCGAGATCAGCTCGTCGCTGACCGCGGCCGGTCTCGGCGTCTCGACCGCAATCTCGATTGGCGGCGACGCGATCATCGGCTCGACCTATGCCGAGCTGATCGGGCTGTTTGAAGCCGACCCGCAAACCGAGGCGATCGTCATCTACACCGAGCCCGGCGGCCGGATGGAAGCCGAACTGGTCGACTGGCGCGCCGCCAACAACCCCCGTCTCCCGATCGTCGCCTTCATGGCTGGCAAGTTCATGGACGACGAGGAGATGCAGGGGATGAGCTTCGGCCACGCCGGCACCATCGTCGAGGGTGCCGAGGACTCGGCCGCCCAGAAGATCACCCGCCTTGAAGCCGCCGGGATCCCGGTTGTCGAGCGGATCGACCAGATCCCCGCCCGAGTCAAGGAGGCGATCGGCCGATGAGCGAGCGCCACGCAATCTTCATCAACATCGAGATCGACCCCGCGATCGCCGCCGACGCCGCGATCGCCGCCAAGCTCGCCGAGGTCTGCCCGGTCGACATCTTCAGCGCCACCGACTCCACAATCGCCCTCGTCCCCGAGAACCTCGACGAGTGCGTCCTTTGCAACCTCTGCGTCGACGCCGCCCCACCCGGCGGGGTCAAGATCATCAAGCTCTACGAGTAGCCGGGGGGAACCCGCACCGGTCGACCCCGCAGCGCCAGATCGACCGCACCCCGGAGGTCAAACGGCTCCGCGGAGCCGGGAAACGGCTCCGCGGAGCCGGGAAACGGAACCTCCGCAAACCCGGGCCGATCGGGAACCTCAGCCGAGACCATGCTGGGCGGCACCGCCGGAATCGGTCGTTCATCCGGTCGCTCGAAACCAAACGATCCGTCGGCCAAGCGGGACACCGAAAAGCCGCCCTCGTGGACGAGCCGGTGGTGGGTCCGGCACAACAGGACCAGGTTGTCGAGATCGGTCGGCCCGCCGAGCGACCATGGGATCACGTGGTGGGCATCGACATACCGATGCGCCTCACAACCGGGAAAGCGACAACCCCCGTCACGCAACTGCAACGCCCGGCGCTGGGCGGCCGAGACCACCCGAGTCTTGCGGCCGAGCGCCAAAATTTCATTTCCCGAGCGGAGCAGCGGAACCACCACCGCATCACAGGCGAGCCTTCGCGCCGTCTCGGCAGAAATCGCCGGGCCACGATCGAGTTCAGCCCGCCCCTCATCGTCACCCGCCAACAACTCCGGATCGACGTGCACAACCAACTCCGTCGACGCCGAGCCCCTTGCCGACCCCTGGTCGTGGCTGAGGTATGCCTCGGCGATTCGAACCAACCCGTCGCAATAACTCGCCCGCGGTGGTTCCGCGGAGGCGCTTGCCGCCTGCTCGGCGGCGATATCGCGGCAGGCGCCTGACATCGCCTCCAACAACAACCGGCCTTCTTCCGGCGCGAGCAGGGCGCTCAAGTTGAGCGCGCCGAGTGCATCCCACCAGTAGGTAAAGCAGCGCCGCTGGTGGATTTCCTCGGCCTCGGAGGCGATAACCCGCCGAGCTGAGTTGGTGATCCGCTCGAGTTGGGCGGCGGTCGCGTGCTCGGCGAGCTCGAGCAAGTCAAGCTCGGTCGCCGGCTCGGCGATCCGACAGAGCGCCCGAACCTTCGAGTAGCTGAGCTCGCCGCGCCCGAACGCGGCCGCGATCAACGCAAGCTCGCCAAGCCGCCGGGCGATCAGGGCGTGATCGCGCGCGGTCCGCGGCGAAATCGCGCAGCGCCAGGCAAGCCAGTCCGCGCAACAACGACATCCCCACGACACCCAACCGCGGCGCCGATCGAACTCCGCGACCAACTCCAGCCACCGCGCCATCCGGGCGTTGATCGCGCCGGCTCCGGCGCAGATCTCGTGCTCAAGGCGCTCCAGCGGGATTTCCTTGAGCCGGTTGGTCGAGTGATCGCCGCCTGGCAGGGCACCCGGATCGCCAAGCGGCTGGGCACACCTCTGCTCTGCCTCGGACACGAACATATGTTCGATGGTAGACCCCCGCTCGGACGCAACCGCGACCAGCCGCCAAAATGCCCCGAGCGCCAGACTGTCGGGCGATGAACTTCAACTCGCTCTTGCAGGGCTTTCCGGCCTCGGCGACGGCGTTGGTCACGATCGATCACAACGGCGACCGCCGGGTTTACGCGTTCGGTGAAATTGAGGCGCGCGCGGCGGGACTATCAGGGGCGCTGGCCGACCGTGGGGTCTCGCGCGGTGATGTCGTGATGACGCTGGTCGGAAACCGGATCGAATGGGTCCTCTCAATGCTGGCGTGCTTTCGAATCGGCGCGATCGCATTGCCCTGCAACACCCAGTTGCGCCGCGGCGACATCGAGCTGCGACAGGCGGTCGCGGCGCCGAAGCTGGTGATTGCCGAGGAGCGGCTGGGGCCCGAAATCCCGCCCACCCTCGAGGTGATGAGCTTGGCCGAGGTCGCCCGAGCACTCGACGAGGACCGCGCCCAAGCACCACCCGCCGAGCCGGCCGAACTCGCGCCGAGCGACCCCTGTCTGCTCGTCTTCACCTCCGGAACGACCGGCGAGGCGCGCGCCGCCCTGCACCCCCAGAGCTACCTGTTCGGCCAGGCAACCCAGGCCGAGCACTGGTTCGGGGCCCGCCACGGCGATCTGGCCTGGTGCGCCGCCGCCAGCGGCTGGTCGAAGTCAGCCCGAAACGCCTTCGTAGCACCGTGGCTTCGCGGCGCCGCAGCGCTGCTGCACGACGGCCGGTTCGACCCCGCCGAACGGCTCGAAATCTGCGCCCGCGAGCAGGTCAACCTCCTCTGCCAATCGCCAACGGAGTACCGGATGATGGCGAAGCGAATCGACCTGCACGAGCTGCCGGCGATGCGGCGGATGGTCTCGGCGGGCGAACCGCTGAACCCCGAGGTGATACGGGTCTTCCGAACCGCTACCGGCCTCGACATCAACGACGGCTATGGCCAGACCGAGATCGGGGCAATCACCGGCAGCCTGGTCGATCAACCGGTTCGCGACGGCTCGATGGGGCTGCCGCTTCCCGGGATCAAGCTACGGGTCGAACAGGGCGAGCTGCAAATCGCACCGGGAACCTGCCCGACCTTCTTCAGCGGCTACCTCGATGTCCGCAGCGGCCTCATCCCGCCGCCGCTGAGCGACGACGGCTGGTGGGCAACCGGAGACGAGGTTCGCCGCGACGACAACGGCTACCTGTGGTATCAGGGGCGGCGCGACGACGTGATCGTCTCCTCCGGTTACCGGATCGGCCCATTCGAGGTCGAATCGGCCCTGCTGAGCCACCCCGACGTCGCCGAGGCGGCGGTTGTCGCCGCCCCGGACCCCGAGCGCGGCGCGGTCGTCCGCGCGATCGTGGTGCCCCGCGGGGTCGAACCGAGCGAGCAACTGGCCGACCGGCTACGCGCCCACGTCCGCGCCGTAACCGCCCCCTACAAGTACCCGCGGATCGTCGAGTTCGCGACCGAACTGCCCAAAACCACCAGCGGCAAGATCAAGCGCGCGGAGCTCCGCATCTCGTGAGCCCCTGGCGTCCCTCGCGGCTCGTTCCCCTCGAGTCGCGCTCCGCCTTCCTCGGGATCTTTGTGGTCACGATGCTCGGCCTGCTCGCGATCGGGGCCACCCTGCCGGTCCTGCCGACCTACGTCAAAGGCCCGCTCGGCTCGACCGACCTCGCTGTCGGCATCGTCAGCGGCGCCTTCGCCGCGACCGGCCTCGCCTTCCGCCCGATCGCGGGCCACCTCGCCGACTCGCGCGGCCGTCGCCCGGTCGTCGTGATCGGCGCCGCGATGATGGCGCTGGCCGGCAGCCTCTACCTGATCGACCTTGGCATCCCCGGCCTGATCTTCGCTCGGCTCTTCCTCGGCGCCGGTGAAGGGATGGTCTACACCGCGGGCGCCGCCTGGGTGGTCGACCTGGCGCCACCACACAGTCGCGGCCAAATCATCGGCCTTTACGGGATCTCGATCTGGCTTGGCCTCTCCCTCGGACCCCCGATCGGCGAGCTCTTGCTGCGGGCCTCGAGCTTCGACTTGGTCTGGGCGTTCGCGGCGCTCTCACCGCTGATCGGAGCGATCATCGCTAGTCGCCTCCCCGAGCCCGCGCAGGCGATCCGAGGCGCTCGCGAGGGCAGCCTGCTGGCCCGCGAGGCCGTGGCGCCGGGGATTGCGCTGGCCCTCGGGGTAGTCGGCTACGCAGCCCTCGCGGCGTTCATCGTCTTACACCTCGACGCCGAGGGAATCGGCCATGGCGGCGAGGTTTTCACCGCCTTCGCACTTACGGTAGTGGCGGCGCGCCTTTTTGCGGGCAGCCTCCCTGACCGGATCGGAGCGGCCCGCTGCGCCGCCCTGATGGGCGCGATCGAGACCGCCGGCCTGCTCGCGATCTCGGTCGCGGGATCGCTCGCGGTAACCCTGCTTGGCGCGATCGCGATGGGAGCCGCCTTCTCGCTCCTGTTTCCGTCGCTGGCGGTCTTGGTTGTCGCTCAGGTCGACGAAAGCCGCCGCGGCATCGCGATGGGCACCTTCACCGCCTTCTTCGACATCGGCGTCGGAATCGGCTCACCGCTGGCCGGAGCCGCCGTCGGCCTCGGCGGCTACTCGGCCGCCTTCGCGGTCGCCTCGATCGCATCGATCGGCTCGATGCTGGTAGCGCTGTCACTGCGCGATCGGATCACCTAAAAGTCCGGGGCCCAGTCATAGCCGTCGGCTCGGGGCACCGGCCGACACCTACCAGTGCCTCGATCGAAAAGGGAGGTTGGGGGATCGCCGTATCGAACTCCTGGTTGTCGCGAAGGTCGACGAGACCACCGCGCCATCCGATGGGCACGATTACCGCCTTTTCGGCGTCGAAATCGGCTCGCGCCAGCCGGAGCGGCCGTCGGCCTCGGCGGCGACTCGGTCGCCTTCGCAGTCGCTCGGCGCATCGGTCGACTCGATCTCGTGTCCGTGGCGCCCTCACTGCGTGATCGCCCGGCGCGGTAAGTTTAAGCGAGCAGCGATGGGACTTTTCAAGAGCATCCGCGAACTCGGCGAACTGACAAAATCGGCCACTCAGCTGCAGCGCCGCCAACTTGAGGAGGCTGGCTACGAGCCGGGCGTCGGCGGGATGGTGGCGCAGATTGGCGACCTGATCGAGCAGGCAAGCGACCAGCTCTCCGAGATCAACGACGGATCCGCCGACACCAAGCGCCTGCTCCGCGAGGGACTATCCGGCGAAGGACTGATCATCGCGACTGGGACCCCGGCCCGAGGCGCCGTTTACTTCAACCTCGAGATCGACCTCGAGGTGACGATCCCCGGCCGCGAGCCCTACCGGATAGCCAACCAATACATCGTTGCCGCGACGGCCGCGATCGCCCCCGGCATCACCCTGCCGCTGCGAGTCGATCCGACCGACCCGGCGAAGATCGCAATCGATTGGGCACGGGTCGCCTCAGGCCCGGCGCGAGGCGAGATTCGCCCCGGCGCGGACCCCAAAACGGCCGGGCCGGACAGCGACTCGACGATCGACCAGCTCGAACGTCTCGCCCAGCTACACCAGTCGGGCGCGCTCAGCGAGGCCGAGTTCGCAGTCGAGAAGGCGAAGCTGCTCGGCGCCAGATGAGCTTAGCGCGGCTCCAAAACCACGACCGGGATCTCGCGCTCGGTCCGGCTTTGGTAGAGGTCGTAGTCGGGGTAGACCGCGGTCGCGAGGCCCCACAGCCGTGGTTTCTCCTCGGCGGTGGCTTGGCGAGCCTGCACCTCGATCCGCTCCGAGCCGACCTGAATCGTCGTCGCGGGGTTAGCCTTCAGGTTGATCCACCAAGCCGGGGTCGCATCGGAGCCCCCGCGCGAGGCGATCAGGATCCGGTTGTCGCCGTCGGGCACAAACAGCAGCGGGGTGGTCCGCTCGGTGCCGCTCTTGCGGCCGACGTGGTCGACCAACAGAATCTGCCCGCCCGCCAGCTTGCCGCCGATTCGTCCCCCGCTGAGTCGGTAAAGCCGGGTGTGAACGCCGATCATCGCCAGGGTGAGCTTTGCCTTGAAACTGCCGGGGGCGGGAAATTGCGGAGGTGTCGGTGCCATCGCGCGGGAAGTCTATCCGCTGCCGGTAGCACCCGTAACCAAGATCACCCGTATCGGGGGTTGGTGACCGGATGGATCGCGGCTTCGATCTCGGCTCGTCGGTGCTCCAAAAACGGCGGGATCGAGAGCCGGCTGCCGAGCTCGGCGAGCGGCTCGTCGATCTCGAACCCTGGTCCCAGGGTGGCAATCTCAAACAGGACGCCGCTCGGTTCGCGGAAGTAGATCGAGCGGAAGTAGTGGCGATCAATCACCGGGGTCGGCGTGGCGCCAGCCGCCGCGGCGACCGCACGCCAGGCCTCGTGATCGTCGATCGTCGAGGCCCACGCGACGTGGTGGACGGTCCCAGCGCCCTGCAGGGCGCTCGCCTCGGGCGGGGAGTCATAGCCGATCCGACCGCCGCGCAGATCACCGCGGGCCTCCCAATCGAGCCCGCCCGCCGCCGTCTCGAAGCCGAGCGCCTCGAGCAACGCCGCCGGGGCGGCCGGTTCGGCGGCAAACGCGCGGACCGCGTCGAATCCCCGCAGCGCCAGCGCCGCCGGGACCTCGGGGTGCTCGGCGATCAGCGCCGGGTCAGGCGAGTCGCTGAGCACGAAGCGATGCCGTAGTCCCTCCGGGTCGGCAAACTCAAGCGCCGCCTCGCGGCCGTCAAGCTCGACCTCGATCCCGTGGCGCTGTAGCCGCTGTGCCCAAAAGCCGATCGCCTCGCGGTCGCCGAGGCGCCAATCGATCCGGTGCACCATCCCGGCCCCGGCGCCGCCCTGCGGAACGCCGCGAAACTCAAAGAAGGTGATGTCGGAGCCAGCGCCGCCGTGCTCATCGCCATAAAAAAGGTGGTAGACGTTCGGCCGGTCCTGGTTGACCGACTTCTTGACCAGCCGCAGGCCAAGCACCCCCGCGTAGAAGTCGATATTCGGTTGCGCGTCGGCGGTGATCGCGGTGACGTGGTGGATGCCTTCAAGCTTCATCGCTGCTCCAGTTGCTCGTAGGTTAGTTGCTGATGCAACTATATCACCTCGCCGCCCGATAGTTGCTTACGCAACCACGCCTGGTAGCTTGCCCTGATGCCGACCGCTTCGAACCCCCGCCTCGAGGGCCGCGACCTAGCGGCTTGGAAGGGCATGTTGCGGGTCCATCGCGAGCTGATCGGCGCACTCGGGGCCGGACTTGAGCGCGACTACGACCTTTCCCTCGGCGAGTACGAAGTCCTGCTCAACCTGGCCGATGCGCCACCGGATGGGCTGCGGATGAGCGAGATCGCCGCCGAGCTGGTCGTCAGCCGCAGTGGCTTGACCCGGCTGGTCGACCGCCTTGCCGACCGCGGCTTCGTCACCCGGGCGCGATGCCCCTCCGACGCCCGCGGCTACTTCGCCCAGATCACGGCGGCTGGCGCCGAGCGCTTCGCCGCCGCCCGCGGCGCCCACCTTGCCGAGGTCCGCCGACGCTTCCATTCCCAACTCGATGCCGGCGAACTCGACAGCCTGGCGAGAATCTGGGATCGGCTGCTCGCGCCAGCGGTCGCGAAGAGTCCAAAGTGAGCAACCGTCTCGCCGCCGAGTCGAGCCCCTACCTACTCCAGCACGCCGAAAATCCGGTCGCCTGGCAGCCCTGGGACGACGCCGCGCTGGCCGAGGCCAAACGCCGCGACTGTCCGATCTTGCTCTCAATCGGCTACGCCGCCTGCCACTGGTGCCACGTAATGGAACGCGAGTCCTTCGAGGACCCGACAACCGCGTCGCTGCTCAACGCCGACTTCGTCTGCATCAAGGTCGACCGCGAGGAGCGCCCCGACCTCGACGACATCTATATGGAGGCCTTGCAGGCGATGAACGGCCACGGCGGCTGGCCGCTGACCGCGTTCTGCGATCCCGACGGCGTCCCGTTTTACTGCGGCACCTACTTCCCACCCCAACCGCGACAGGGAATGCCGAGCTTTGCGATGGTGATCGAAGCGGTCGGCCAGGCCTGGCACGAAAACCGCGGCGCGATCGCCGAGCGGGCGCCGCTCCTGGTCGAGCAGCTCGGCCGGGTAGCCCGGCTCGCGGCGCCGCCGCAAGGCGATCCGCCAGCCGAGTTGTTGGCCCGAGCCGAATCGAACCTGCTCGCCTCGGCCGACCCGGTCCATGGCGGCTTTGGCGGCGCCCCGAAGTTCCCGCCCGCCTCGGCGATCGAGTTCCTGCTCGGCCGCGGCGAGTCGACCCTGACCCGTCGCACCCTCGACGCGATCGCCGCCGGTGGGATCCACGACCAGCTCGGCGGCGGCTTCGCCCGCTACTCGGTCGACGAACGCTGGCTGGTCCCCCACTTCGAGAAGATGCTCTACGACAACGCCCTGCTGGCGCGCGCCTTGATCCACGACTTCAAGGCGGGCGGACCGGACAGCTCGGCCGCGGTGGCGGCATCAACGCTCGACTGGGCGCTCGGTGAGATGCGCGGTCCCGAGGGCGGCTTTGCCTCCTCACTCGACGCCGATTCGGAGGGCGAGGAGGGCCGTTTCTACCTCTTCACCGCATCTGAGTTCGACTCGGCGCTCGCGGCCGTCGCGATCACCGGCGAGCAGATCGATGCGCTCGGAGCCTGGTGGGGGATCAGCGGAAAGGGGAACTTTGAGGGCAAGAACATCCTCCATCTGGCGGCTGGAGCGGACGGGCTCGGCCGACCGCCTCCCGCTCGCTACGACGATGCCCGGGCGGCGCTTTTGACCCACCGGTCGACTCGGGTGCGGCCAGGCTGCGACGACAAACGCCTCTGTAGTTGGAACGCCCTGATGGTTGGAGCGCTAGCCGAGGTCGGGGCGGCGCTTGGCCAGCCGCCTTACCTCGACGCGGCGCGCTCGTGCGCCGAGTTCATCCTGACCAAGATGCGCGACGAGGAGGGTCGGCTTTTGCGGACCTGGAAGGACGGCTCGGCCAAGCTCAACGGTTACCTCGAGGACCACGCCTTCCTGCTCGAAGCGCTGCTCACCCTGTATGAAGCGAGCTTCGAGGCGCGCTGGTATGAGGAGGCGGTGGCCCTGTGCGAGGCGCTATTGACGCGTTTCCACGACGAGGAAAACGGCGGCTTCTTCTCGACCTCGCACGACCACGAGCGGCTGATCAGCCGACGAAAAGACCACCAAGACCACCCGATCCCTTCCGGCAACTCCTCGGCGGCGCTCGGCCTGGCGCGACTGGCGGCGCTGAGCGGCGAGGCCCGCTATGGATCGGCCGCAGACGGGGTGATCGCCCTGTTCGGCTCCAGCGCGGCCCGCAACCCAAACGCCTTCGCTCACCTCCTCCAAGCGATTCAGCTCCGCTCACAACCGAGCCGCGAGCTCGCCCTGATCGCCCCGGCTGACGGCGCGATCGCCGACCTCGCCGAGATGGCGGCGCTGCTGCGCCGCGCCCACCTACCCGACCTCGTGATCGCGGGCGGCCTGGCGGGCCAGTCCTCGCCGCCCCTACTTGAGGGCCGCGGCGCCCCGAACGACCGGCCGACCGCCTACCTGTGCGAGCAGATGAGCTGCCAGGCGCCGATCCAAGACCTCGACGAACTCGCCCGAGCGCTCGGAATCCCCCGATCGGCCGCCGCGTTCAACCCGCGGTAGACGCCGACCGTTGAAGGCAACGGCGAACTGAGCCTGAATCCACCGAACGGCCGATCCGACGAGGGAAATTCACCCGGAATCCCGGCGCAATTCACCGGAATCCCGACTTTGACCCCGTCCCTCATCCTCAATTGACGGATCCGGGCGGCAA
>JAHEXU010000246.1 GCA_023251975.1 bacterium
ATCGGCGCGATCGCCTCGGACCCGGACTACTCGGCGGCCGTCGAGCTCGATCTCAAGCCCGCAGGTTGCCTCGCAAAGCGGGCAGGTCCGGATAATCGTCTCACTCATCGGGTTCGGGCTCCACCTGGCTTGTGGTTACGATCGCAGCGCGAAAAAGCCGATCCGCTCGTAGCGCTCGCTCGGCAGATGAAACAGGATCTTGCCGAGGTGTGCTCCGGGGACGATCTCGATCAGCTCGTCGCGGATGCTGCGGATGATCAGGGCGGGATTTCCCTCGACCCGCGAGTAGTCGATCACCATGACATCGCGATCGGGGTCCTCCTTGCCGGTCTCAACGCAGGTTGTGAAGTCGAAGGCCAGCTTGCCCTTCGATGCGTCCTTCATCGAGTAAAGCGGCCACAAAAGGCGCGACGGCAGGCTCGCGGTCTGGGTGAGGCGGTTGACTCCGGAGGCGCGCGCGGCGTCAAATCGCTTCCCTTGCCAGGGCATCCACAGTTTGGTGACGATCCGGACCGCCGGGTCGACGAGTGGGTTGATTGTCGTCGTCACCAACATTCCGTCGGTCGGACCGTCGAGGCCTCGCGGTGGCTGGCCGGAGCGAAACAACGTGTTGAGCTCGGCGTTGGCGCCAGCGGCGTCGTTTTTGCTGCGAGCTCCCAGTTCCCCGAACCACTCCCAGACCGCGTCGGCCGCACGCCGCGGGCTCTTCGCGATCAACCCGCGCAGTCCGTCGAGGCGGGCCGTGACCGCGCCGTCGCCCGCTACGGCGTCGGCCGCATCCAGGCTCTGGTTGGTTTGGCCTGTCGTTGTCACTAGTCTCCCAGCGTCGGACTTCGGGATACGACTACCGCTCGGGTGATCGTTCCTGGCGGGGAGGATACCGGGTTCGGGCGAGGAGTCAACGCGCCGATGCGGCGATCGTCTCGGCGATCGTCGTCTCGAAGTCAACCGCCAGTGAATCGATCCCGCGCATCGCGTCGTAGTCACCCGTCAGGCCGAAGCCAAGCCGACCGTTGTAGCTGATCACGCCGACACAAAACGCCTGGTTTTCGCCGAGCGGGACCATCGGGTAGACCGTTTCGAGCTGGCGACCGAGCAGGTAGAGCGGGAACTGCGGCCCCGGGGCGTTGGTCACCACCAGGTTGAAAGGGCGCCCGCGCGATTGCAAGCGGGCTGCCAGCGCCGCCAGGGTCGGCGGCGCGAAGTCGCCCAACTCGGTCAGTAGGTTGGCGGCGTGGGCGTCGTCACTGCCCTTGAGGTCGCCCATCGTGCGGCTGATCACCTCGAGTCGCTCGATCGGGTCTTGGCACCAGATCGGCAGCGGCGCGACCGCGGCGGCGACCCGGTCGGCCAGGCTCGGCAGCTCCTCGGCCTGGCGGACGCTGATCGGGACCATCGCTTTCAGCTCGAGTTCGGCGGTCGAGTGGCCGCGGGCGCGCAGGTAGCGCCCGAGCGCGCCCGCGACCACCGCCAACACGACATCGTTTACGGTGGCGCCGTGGCGGGCCTTGATGGCGCGGAGGTCGTCGAGGTCGCCGTCGACCCAGGCGAGGCGGCGGTGCGAGCCGATCGGAACGTTGAGCGGGGAGGAGGGGGTGGCGGTGCTGTTGCCGAGCAGGTTGGCGAGGGCGCTGATCGGTCCGAAAGCCGAGCTGAGGATGCGGCTCGGGGTCCGCAGCGCAGCTCGGGTTGTTCGGGCAAGCTCGGCGGGCGAGGTGGCGCGCTCGCGCAGCGCATCGCCGAGCAGGGTGGCGCCGGTCGGCTCCGGGTCGGCGATCCAACGATCGGGCCGACGGGTCGGTCGGGTTGGGTCGGGGGTGGTGTCGTGGAGGACGCTGGCGATGTCGATTCCGGAGAAGCCGTCAACCAGGCAGTGGTGGGTCTTGCCGATCACTGCGAAGCGCTGATCGCCGTGGCCGCTGACCAGCCACAGCTCCCAAAGCGGCTTCGAGCGGTCGAGTCGCTGCGAGAAGATTCGCCCCGCCAGGGCGCGCAGTTGAGGATCCTCGCCGGGCGGCGGTAGGGCGGCCTCGCGGACGTGGTAATCGAGATTAAGGTGGGGGTCGTCGATCCATACCGGGCGCCCCTGGCGGAGCGGGACCTCGGCGAGTTTTTGGCGGTATCGCGGCACCAGATGCAGGCGCGATGCGACCTGGGCGCGGAACTCTTCGTACTCCGGAGGTGCCCCGGAGAAGATCAGGGTCGAGCCGACCTGCATGTGGGCGCCGCCTCGCTCGAGGTGCAAAAACGAGGTATCGATTCCCGAAAGTCGTGAGCTCGCAGCCATCAGATGGGCGGATTGTCCCATTTCCGCCTCCGTGACGAGGCTCACACACGGACCGGTCGGGCGACCCTAAGGTCCGGGGCGCTTACAAGAAACGAACATAAGTTCGAACAACGAAGAGCGCCGAGTCACCCCGATCGAGGGGTGAGCGGGGGACCCAAAGAACCCGACGGCCGCCGACCGCGAATGCGGCAGGGCGGAGTCGGATGCGGTCTTCCACCGCATGGGGCGAATCGGGCGGTGATCCGCCTGTAGCCGGAACGGCTGACGCATTTGCGCAGCGCCGGCGAGCCCGTCAGCTAACTCCGTAGGCGCGGAAAGCGAGCAATCAATGTATAGCCACCGCATCATGCGGGGGCGTGTCGGCGCGCTTGCGCTGCTGACCGCCACCGTCCTAACCGCAACCGCAATCAGCACGATTGGGGCCGATCGGGCCGAGTCGGCCAGTCCGGCGCCCTCGACCCTGGGGACCGACAAGAGCCGGGTTGTTTTCAACAGCCCGGTCCGGGTTCGCGGCCAGTTCCGCCGCACCACCGCCACCACCGCCGCTGCAAGCGGAACCGGTGCTGCCGCGCCGGTCGCCCCGACGCAGCCGCGTCGCTTCGTCGTCGGGATTCAGTTCCGGGGGCTCGGCGAGAACCACTGGCAGACCCTCGGTCGCACCCACGCCGGACAGGCCGGCTGGTTCGATGGCCGTTTCCCGGTTCGGCGCTCCGGTTACTTCCGGGCGGTCGCGCTCGGCGGGCGTCACACCCCGTCGCGCCGGGTGATCGTCGGCTCGAAGCTGGCCGACAAGATCAGCAAGCGCAGCGCCGTGGTCGGCGATCGTGTCGTGATCAGCGGCGTCGTTCGACCCGGCGGTACGCGTCCGGTCAAGGTCAGCGTCGGCGGCAAGACGATCCACACCCACAGCGACAAGCACGGCCGCTATTCGGTCGCGTGGCACGCCCCGAGCACCGGGACCCGATCGGTTCGAATCAGCGCCGACGGCAACCTGCGGGGAACGAGTGTCTCGCGCAAGGCGGGCAAGATCACCGTGTTTCGCCCCGCCGTTGCATCCTGGTACGGGCCCGGCTTCTACGGGAATCGGACCGCTTGCGGCCAGACCCTGACCCCGGGAATGCTCGGTGTCGCGAACAAGACGATGCCGTGCGGAACCCACCTGACCCTCCGCTACAACGGCAATCAGGTCCAGGTCACGGTGATCGATCGCGGCCCCTATGTGGCCGGT
>JAHEXU010000096.1 GCA_023251975.1 bacterium
GACCGACCGCTACAACGGTTCGCTCGACCCGCTCAAGGTCGTCGGGCGAGCCAGCCACCGGGACCTTGGTGTCATCGAGCACGTACCAGTAGGCGCCGGAAGGCGCATCGAGCTGCCAAGCCTGCCGAGCGGCGATCCGGTAGAGCGGGATTTGCACGTCGTTGGCCAGCTCCGGCTCGCTCTTTGGCTGCCCGGTCTTGTAGTCGATCAGCTCGAGGCTGCCGTCGGGATAGCGATCGACTCGGTCGATCCGGCCGCGCAATTGGTGGGCGCCGATCTTGATGGTGAAGGGACGCTCCAGCCAGACCGGCCGCGCCGTCGATTCACGGTGTCGCTCGTGGTAGCGAACCAACGCGGCAACCCCCCGGTCGCGGTACTGCAGTTCATCGTCGGAAGCTCCGAAGCCCTGGCGGCGCCAGCCCTCCTCGAACAGGCCGAGCAGGGTCTTGAGGTCCGACGCCGGGTTATCGGGGTAGCGCAGCTCATCGCCGTGATAGCGCTCCAAGACGTTGTGCAAGAGGATCCCGAACCGCATGTTGATCGTCGGCTCCCGCGGGATCGCGAAGACCCGGGCGAACTTGTATTTGAGCGGGCAGGTTCGATACAGGTCGATGTCGGACGCCGACAACGCCAGCCCGTCGCCCTTGTGGGGAAGAAACTGCTCCAGCGATGGCTCGGCGCGGGAGCGGACCGCGTCGCGGCGGGCCGCCCGCTCGCGCTCTTCGGAGAGGATGTAGTCGTCAAGCGGCGAGGCCTCGAGGCCGGCCCGTTGCTCGGGGGTCGCGACCCGCCCCAGCAGGTCGTTGAGCGATGCGACCGCGTCGGCCGCCGACTCGCTACCCGGGCGCTGAATCAGCGCCGCCAGCTTCAGCAGCTCGAGGTGGCGGACGACCGCGGCGTTGACATCCTCGGCGGTGTCGAGGCGCATCTCGCTAAGCGCCGCGCCGGCTCGCCACGACGACTCCAGAACCTCGTCGCGCAGCATCCTAAAGGTCGAATGAAGGCCTTCGGCCGGGCCGAACAGTTCCTCAGGCTGGACCTCCTCGCGACCCTTGATCGCCCGCCGCGCCACCTCGTAGGCTGCCAGTGGCTGCTGGGCGGCGGCGTCGATCGTCTCCGGCCAAGCCATCACCAGACCGCTGCGGGCGCGGGTCATCGCTACGTAGGCGAGCTGGGCGCTGCGCGAGGTATCGAGCTGCTCACTCGGTTCCGGCAGTCCGGCTGGCAACAGGTCATCCGGGATCCAGCGATCCTGCGCGGGCCGCGAGGAAAGCGCGCCACGGTGCAACCCAACCAGGTAGACGTGCTCAAATTCCAGCCCCTTGACCTGCGAGGCGTGCGCCAAAAGGACCGCTCCCGGCGAGAGCGGGACGCTTCGCGAATCAAAGCGCTCGCCCGCCTCGGCGACCGCGGCGATGTAGGCGATGAACTCGCGACAGGAGCCAGTCGGGCGGCGCCGGGTCCAATCGGCCGCGAAGTCGGCGAGCCGCGACAGGCTGGCGAGCCGCTCCGCCGTCTCGGGGCTGGCCGCAAACAGGTTCTGGCGTCTGATCCCGACCCGCTCGATCAGGCGGCGCAAGAACACCTCGGGTCGCATGTCCTCCAGGCGCTCCGAAGCGGCGCGGTGCAGCTTCAAGAAGGCGCGAAGGCGATCGCGCGATTCCGGCGGCAACTGCGGGCTCTCGATCGCGGCCGCCACCGCCGCGACCATGTCAAGCCTGCGACGCCGCGCGATCGCGGTGCAGCGAGCGAGGTCGGCGGATCGCAACTGGACCGGCGCCCGGGTCAGGGCACGGACCGCCGCCGGGGCGTCGTTCGGATCGGCCAGGACCCGCAACCAGGCGAGGATGTCGCGAATTTCGGGGCGGCGAAACAGCGCCGCCGCGCCGGGGGTGTGGAAGCGAACGCTGCGCTCCTCCAGCGCCGCCGCCAGGAGCCGCCCCTCGCGGCCGCCGGGGCGGGTCAGAACGCAGACCTGCTCCGGCCGAATCTTGCCGCCGGCAAGCAAGGCCTCGATCTCACGCGCCACCGCTTGCGCCTGGGCGCGGTCGTTCTCGCAGCGCCAAAAGCGGACCCGGTCCGAACCGCCGGCCGGTTGCGGTGGCGCCAGGGGGGCGATGATCGGAAGGTCGTGGGTGATCGTGGCGGCGCAGGCGGCACTGACCGCCGCCAGCTCCCCGCCGCCGCGGTATCGCCGGCCCAGGTCGATCTGCTCGGCGTCCGGAAAGGCTCGCAGCAGCGCCACCGGCGCGGCGCCACCGGCACCGCGAAAACGTCGAATCGCCTGATAACCGTCCCATGCGACCAGCAGGCTCCTCGCCGCGGCGACCCCGTCGGGCCGGTCGGGTCCGGCCATTCCCAAGATCAGCTCAAGCCGCGCCGTCCCGGCGTCTTCGAATTCGTCGACCATCAGATGCGGGTAGCGGCGGCGGATTCGCTGCGCCGTGTCGGGACGCTCGCTCAGCATCGCCGCCAGGGCTAGGATCATCTCGCCGCGATCGAGGCTCGACTGATCAGCGAGCAGACGGTCGTGGCGTTCGTACAGTTCCGCGAAGTCGCGTTCTCGCAGCGCCGCCTCGCGAAGCGGCGGGGTCGTCGCGGAACGCGCCCCAGCCTCGGCCCATTCGCGGAGACGACGCGGCGCCACCGCCTCCGACTTCAAGACATCGATCCGCTCCAAAAGCCGGGCCAAAAGGCCCGCTGGGTTGCCGCGAATCTCATGGCGGCGCAGCGGCAACCCGTCAAGGTGCTCGAGCAAGAGCGCCAACCGATCGGCCGGAGTGACGATCGCAAAGAACGGGTCGAGCCCCGCTTCGACGGCAAACTCGCGCAACAGTCGCTCCGCTAGCGCCTCGTAGGTATGGACCGCCAACTCCTCGTAGGAGCCATCGATCAGTTGGTCAGCCCTGGTTCGAATCCGATTCGCGGCGGCGTCGGTGTTGGTCAGAACCAAGATCCATTGCGGCGGCACTCCACCTTCGACCAGCGCCGCCAGCCGTGCCGCGATCACCTCGCTGCGGCCGCTACCGCCGCCGCCACGCACGATCAACTCTCCGGATCGATGCGTCAGCACCTTCGCCTGCTCGGCACCAAAGCTGATCTTCGCACCCGCTTCCACGACCGCAAACAAGCTACCGCGCTGCAACCATTGGGATGTGAGCACGGCCTCCTCGAGCACCGACCGGACCGGCGCCGCCGATTCGATTGATTGGCTGGGGCTTAGTCGGCGCTGTGTTGTCGCCCAGCGGGAGATCTTTGCCGCCTTCCCCGACGCCGACACCCGCAACGTCTACGACGGCTTCGGCGAGGGCGGCGACCACACCCTGGTGATCGACCGGCTGTGCGAGGACGTTGTGTTCGCCGAACTCGATGCGCTGGCGGCGCAGGGTCTCAGCTTCACCGCGATCTCCGAGGAGCGAGGGACGGTCCGCTTCGGTAGCAGCGATAGCGCCACCGTGGTCGTGATCGACCCGATCGACGGCTCCCTCAACGCGCGCCGCACCCTACCGTCGCACAGCCTCGCGATCGCGGTTGCCGACGGTCCCAGCCTCGACTCGGTCAGCTTCGGATTTGTCCACGACTTCGGCGCTGGCGAGGACTTCTGGGCGAGGCGAGGCCACGGGGCGTTCCTCGGTGATCACCCGATCGCGGTCGCCCCACCCGGAGGCGAGATTTTCGAACTGGTCGGCCTCGAGTCGGCCGAGCCGAGCAGGATTGCGCCGATCATCGAAGGGCTGACCGGCCACTGCTACCGCCTCCGGGTGGTCGGTTCGATCGCGATCACCCTGAGCTGGGTCGCCGCCGGTCGGCTCGACGCGATGATCATGGCGCGAGCCTGCCGATCGGTTGACGCGGCGGCGGCGGCGCTGATCTGTCGCGAGGCGGGCGGGCAGGTCGGGGTCGAGGGAATCGAGCTCGCAGCGGCCTCGCTTGGACTCGATGCACGGTACCGCGTGATCGCCGCCGCGACCGGGGACGGCCTCGCCACCCTGCGCGCGATCCAATCGGCCAGCTCGGCTGGGTCGAGTTGAGCGCCGCGACGATCGATATTGGGCTGGCCCGCCGAGTCGCTGAGAGCGGCTGCGGGGCACCGATCGATCCGGAGCTGCCGGGCGGCCTCGACGGCCTCGATGCGGTGGTCGATCAAGCGCTCGGTCGGGCCTGCGAGTACTGCGAGATTTCCCGTCCCGAGCGCGAGGTTGTGGTTCGGCTGGTCAGCCGCCGCGACTGGGTCGAGGCCAACTTGGCGACAATCGAGTCGGTCGGGGGGCGGATCGTTTCGCGGCTCGGTGGGGGTGAAGCGCCAGCCGCCGCAGCGCTCGCCTCGGGGGTCGGTGATCGCGCCTTCGCCTCAGTCGCGGGCGCGCAGGCTGGAATCGCGCTCGGCTTTGCCTCGAGTCGAGTACTGGGCCAGTACCGGGTCGCGCTTTTGGGCGAGGCGGTTGAGCCGGAGCTGCTGCTGGTCGCGCAGAACATCGACGAGGTCGCAAGGCGACTCGAAGTCGACCGAGCAGAACTCTTCAAGTGGGTGACGCTCCACGAGACCGCCCACGTGCTGCAGTTCGAGGCGGGCGGAGCTCTGGCCGAGCGGATCGGAGGGCTCGCCGGGGCGGTGCTCGACGGTTCGCAGCCTCGGATATCACTCGCCGACCTGGTTGGCCTCACCTCGAAGCTAGTGCCGCCCGACCCGCGGCGGCTCGCCCGTGCGTTGCGCGACTTCGAGCCGTTCGACCTCTTGACCGACGCCGAGACCCAGGCGAGCTTCCGCTCCCTGCAAGCGGCAATGTCGCTTTTGGAGGGGCACGCTGAGCACGTCATGGATGCGGCAGCGGAGGGGTTCGTCGAACGGGTCGACCTGCTGCGCGGGGCACTCGATCAGCGTCGCGCCTCCCGCAACCTGGTCGAAACCTTGATCGCCCGCCTGCTCGGCTTTGCGGCGAAAGCGCGGCAGTACCGCGAGGGTCGGGTATTCGTTGAGGCGGTCGTCGAGAGCGCCGGGATCGGCGCGCTCAATCGCGCCTGGCTGCAGCCGGAGATGCTGCCGAGCGGCTACGAACTTGCCGACCCGGCTGCCTGGCTGCGGCGCGTCAGCTAGCGCCAACTCCGCCTGACGGCGGCCCCGATAGCGGCGGCGGCGCCAACCCTCTAGCGAATCCGCCGGACCGATTTGCCGATCCGGCGTAACCCCCGCCGCTTTGCGGGTTACAAACAGGTGTTCGAAGCTATAAGCTGAACATGCTTAGAAGTAAGCAAGTTACGAAACCAAACCCCAATTCACGAGGTAATTAGCGATGGCTACCACCAAGACCGCACCAAAACCCGTAACCAAGACCGCCGCGAAGCCGAAGGCCGCCGCGAAGCCGAAGGCGACGACCGCCAAGAAGCCCGCCCCGGCGCCGCAGGGCGCTCCCGTCGATCGCGCGCTGCAGGCCGCCGAGTCCGCTCTGGACATCCCCGTCGGCACCGCCCTGACCGTCGCCGACCGGGTCGGCGAGCTGGTTGAGCCGCTCCGCACCCCGAAGGGTCGCGAGGCCGAGCTGAACCGTGTTCGCACTCGATTCACCCGCGAGGTCAACAAGGTTGAACGCCGCGGCAGTACCGCCCGCCTGCAGGCAACCAAGGAGCTGCGTCAGAGCCGCGACCAGATCGAGCGTGAACTGAAGGCACGCCGCGGCGAGCTCGAGAGCGCGATCCGCAAGAACCGCGCCAAGGCCGAGACCCTGGTCAAGGAAAACCGCGAGACGTTCGAGCGCCAGGCGCGCGAGACGATCGAGCGGGTTCAGAGCCTGGTCTAACCGGACCGGTTCGCAACCGATTTGCTGGCAATCCGGGAGGTATTGTCGGCCCTCCAAATCCCTCCTCCTCCTGCGACCGGCGGGCCACGATGGCCCGCCGGTCGTTTTTTGTTGCCGCGTCGCGGGCGCCGGTGCCGGGCCTTTGCCACAATCACTTCGATGCCGACCAGCGAACAGGTAACCGAGGCGCTCCGCGCCGTAATTGACCCCGAACTGCGCCAATCGATCGTCGACCTCGGGATGGTCCGAGCGATCGAGTTCGGCGACGCAGGGAGGGTCGAGATCGTGGTCTCGCTGACCACGGCGGGTTGCCCGATCCGTAACCACTTCGAGCAGGCGGTCGCCGAAGCGGTCGGCGGGCTCGACGGGGTCAGTTCGGTCGGGGTCTCGTTCGATGTTCTCAGCGCCGACGAGAAGGCACGGCTGCAGGAGCGCCTCGGTCGGCCCTCCGGTCTCCCCGAGGGCGCCCTGGCCCAAGTTAAGAACGTGATCTGCGTCGCCTCCGGAAAGGGCGGGGTCGGTAAGTCGACGATGACCGCCAACCTGGCTGCGGCGTTGACCGCTCAGGGATACCCGACGGGCGCCTGCGATTGCGATGTTTATGGCTACTCGATCCCGCGGATGCTCGGGGTCAACCGCCGACCCGAAGTCTCAGCAGAGCGCAAGATCATGCCGCTGGTCAACCCGACCGGGATCAAGGTGATGTCGATCGGGTTCTTCGTCGAGGAGAACGCCGCCGTAGTCTGGCGTGGCCCGATGCTCCACAAGGCGATCCGGCAGTTCCTCGAAGATGTCGAATGGGGCGAGCTCGACTACCTGCTGCTCGACCTCCCTCCCGGCACCGGCGATGTCTCAATGACACTGGCTCAGCTACTGCCGCAGGGCAAGCTGTTGATCGTGACGACACCGCAGCCAGCCGCCCAGTCAGTCGCGAAGCGGGCCGCGGATATGGCCGCCAAGGTCGAGATCGAGGTGATGGGCGTGATCGAGAACATGTCCGGCTTTACCGCTCCAGACGGACAGCGCTTCGCGATCTTTGGCGAGGGCGGCGGTCAGGAGCTGGCCGACGAACTCGACGTGCCGCTGCTCGGGACAATCCCGCTGGCGGAGAACCTTCGGGTCTGCGCGGACAACGGGATCACCCTGAGCACCGATAACCCCAACGCCCCGGCGGCGCAGGCAATCCATGCCGCGGCCCGCGGGATCATCGCCTCGACCCCGACCGCACTACCGCTGATGTCGGCTCCAACCGGGCCGCCGTTGCCGCCGCTCGACGTCCCGATCAGCGGTACCGCACTGCCGGTCGTGCAAGCTGGCGGCCGCGCCTGAACGCAGCGGGCCAGGCCGGGCCCCTCAGATTGACCTCGCAACGCGATCAAGGCGTCCGAGGCGATGCGCCGACTCGTCGGCGAGTCGGCTGGCCTCGTCTTGCTCAGGGGCGCAGGCCGAAGCCGTCTGTGAGGAAGTAGGCGATCACGAAAACGGTACCTGCGATCAGAATGACCCAGTAATACCAGTACCGACCGCCCCTCTGCTTGTGGATTACCATCGGCGGACCCTCAGGCCGGGGCGGCTGCGCCGCTTTGAAGTTGCTCGATCAACTCGAGCCCGAGCGCGTCGTTTTTGACGCCGATCGGGGCCAGCGTCGCCTTCTCGCCTTCGCCCACAGACTCGATCATCAGCATCGTCAGTCCCATCGACTGGCTGGTCGAGACCGTCAAATCGGCTCGGTTCCAGACCGCTGCTTCCTTCTTGATCTTAAATCCGTAGCCGGCCGGACGCCCACCAAACGCGTAAAGCCGCTCCGGTGTCAGGGCCAGTAGGACCTGCTCGGGCAGCCCGCCCGCCTTCTTTTTATTGACCAGCGCGACAGCCGCGTAGACGAGGCCGCCGCCAAGCTTGCTGGCCGCCAGTTGGGCTGTGTTGCCGCCCCGCCTGAAGCCCGCTACGGCGAGCACCTCCTCGCCGTTTAGATGCGGGGCGACCGACGCTTCAAGGTCGCTTCGCCATTTGGCGATTTGCTCGGGTGTGAGGTCGAACCTGCCCATAGCCCGACCCTATCACCGCCGCGGCAGGCGCAGGCGGATTTGGCTCAGGGGAGCGCATTTTGGCCCCTCGTCCGTCCAACCCGTAGGGCGCAGCAAGCCCTTAGCGCTGCCTTAGCGGCTGGCGTAGTACTCGACGTTGACCGCGCTGAACTTCGACCATTCCTCCGGGAGCTGGTCCTCGGCAAAGCAGGCGTCGACCGGGCAGGCCTCGACGCAGGCGTCGCAGTCGATGCACTCGTCCGGATCGATGTAGAGCTGTTGATGAGCCTCGTAGTCGGCCTCATCGGGGGTCGGATGGATGCAGTCGACGGGGCAGACCTCGACGCACGAGTTGTCCTTCTCACCGACGCAAGGCTCTGCGATGACGTAGGTCAAGCTGATCTCCCTTGAAGTTCTTGCATTTCGTTTCAGTCCCGGGGGGTCGGATGACCCCGTCGGATCCAGATTGTATTCGAGGCCGGAGCGCATTTCCTTCTCGTTCTTTGACCTGACCGTCGCTTTGTCGAACGCGATCGGCACGACACCGCGGCTGACCCCGCGTTGGGATCGCGGTACGGGCGGGCCTTCCCCGCTCGCGCAACCCGCGCGCGGACCCCATGCTCCCCCGTGAGCGGGCCAAGGCACCCGATTGCGGCGGCGGATTCGCCGGGTATCTGGCGTTGGCGGCGCCGTCGGCTCGCGCCCGGCGAACCCGCGCTGCAGGGCTGGTCGCGATGGGGACCAGCACCAGGATCACAGAATGCGAGCTTCGCCGGATCCTCGGCAGCAACGTCGTGCGGCGCTCCGGCGGCCTGGTTGGGATAACGAGATCGCCGCTGGCACTCGAACTGCGGGTAGCACCTCGCCAATCGCACAAGCGAGCAGCGAGAAGTATCGGCCCGGTGCGCAAGCCCTCGCTCATTTCGGTTCAAGACGTGTGTCGGCCTTGGGAATTCAGTCAAATTATCTAGCGACCGATGGCACGGAGGTAATCCTGGCGCATCGCGCGGCTTTCGCCAAGGAAGTAAGCCAGGAGGTCGTTCAAGTCCTCGGGCTGACACTCTGGGGTGAGCGGTGGCTTGATCTGTTCGCGAACGTCGAACGTTCCGTCGACGCGTCGGCGCATGCCATAGAGGCCCAGCCTGAATCTGCGGATTTCATCGTAGATCGCGGGCTGCACCATCGGACCATCCCCGACAAACTCAACTACGAGGCTCGCCCGGTGAGCCCAACGACCATGGGCAGCCGCCTCGTAGATGCTCTCGAGCCTCTCCGCATCAACGAACCGTTTGATCTCGTAGGTCGATACCTCAACCGTGATCTCGGGCAGCCAGTCGTAGCGGAAGACCTGAACCGCAGTCACGTCAGGCCGTGACCATCGCCCTCCGCCGCGTCGATAGCCGCGAGGCGTTGCAGTGGTTCTCGCTCGGGCGAACGCGAGGTCCTGATCCTGGCGCGAGGATTGAAGCCATTCGACGAAGGGGCCGTACAACTCCGACTCCCGCGCCACCTGGTTATTATCAAGCTGGGGGGCTTCCTTTTCTTCTGGAAGCGCCGCTGCCCGGCCAATTGACCCACCGTAGCCAACTCCAACGCGGATCAATCCGGCGGCGCGAAGCTCTCGCTTGGCACCGGAATAGGTCTCGTCATCGAGGTCGAGCTGGGAGCGGAGGCTGTAATTACCAACCGTCGACCGGTCGCTCGGTAGCGCAGCGAGGAGCATCGCCGCTTCGACACTGAGGTCGCTGCCGCCCGCGGCTGTGCGCTCGAGCCGACCCCTGCCAGCCCGAATGGCGAGCCCCGCAGTGATTAGCTCGTCAGCGCAGATCTCGAAGTCGTCCGCGGTCATCTCGAGCCGCGCCTGTAAACTCGCGATGTTCGCTCGGCGACCAGCAGCCGGAAGCTGGTCGAGAAGGGCTCGGGTGTCGTCACTCAGTGGCATCCGCGCCTAACGCTATTCGATCAAGGTTTGGGGTGAAGCAATCGGACGATTTTTCGCGGATCCGCGATACGCCTCGCTCACCGGGTCGCGGTGATCTCGCCTCAAACGGTTGGCATCGGCGCGGATGTCAGCCACCGCTCCCCGCTGGGCCAACTCCGCCGAAGCGTCGCGGCCGCGCCCCGAGCAATATGGCGGACCGCTGGCTGCTGCGAACACGGGGGAGGTGGGCTAGCCCCGTACCCCTAGAGCGCCGCACGGAGCACAGGGTGACAGCGGGTAGTCGATTTGGGGACGGAGCCTGGAAGCGGCCTGCGCATCGGGTGTCGCACCGAGCGCCTGTGGGTTTCCATGTCTAGGTCTCGACTCGAACCGAGCTCGATCAACCTCGTAGTCTTGGCGCGATGATCGTTGTCACCGGCGCGAGCGGAACAATCGGCAGTGCGCTGCTGCCGTTGCTGTTGGAGAAGGGATATCCGGTGCGAGCTGTCGTGCGCGACCCAAAACGACTCGGACCCTCACGGAGCGCGGTCCAAATCGCGCTGCTCGACCTCGGCAACCCACACGGACTGCGCCATGCCCTGCGCGGTGCCGACGCGGTGATCCACCTCGCCGCAACAACCCGTGACCAACCGCCGCGGCGGGTCGAGGAAATCAACGGGCTGGGCACCCTGCGGCTACTGCGCGAGGCCGAGCGTCGCGGCGTCGGGCGCTTCGTCTACGCCTCGGCACTGAACGCCTCCTCATTCCAGCGGACCCGATTCTTTCGCTCCAAGGCGCTGGCCGAGCAAGCCGTCTCCGCATCTCCGATCGAAACTACGATCGTCGCCCCCTCGATCGTCTACGACATCGACGATCCCTGGGTGACGATGATGCGGCGACTTGCCCTGCTGCCGGCGATGCCGTTGTCAGGCTCGGCGAAGGCAACCTTCCAACCGATTTGGGCGCGCGACGCGGCACGTTGCATCGTCGCATCGCTCGAGCGGCAGCCGGGGCGGTTCGAGCTGGTGGGCCCCCAGACCCTGAGCTACGCCGCAATCGCGCAGGTCATCGCCGCGAGCTGCGGTCGGGTCCGCCCCCAGGTCAAGCTGCCGCTGCCGATGGTCCGGACCGGGTTGATCTGGTCGCGGGCGCTGCTCGGTGGCGGCAGCTTTGCGACCTGGGAGGAGGCCGAATTGCTCGAGATTGCGATGACCAGTGACCGCGGCGACGCCGATGTCCGCGCGCTCGGGGTGAGCCCGCTCGGGATGGCCGAGGTACTCGGTCAGGCCTAGCGCCCCGGCCTACGCCCCCGAAGGGGTGCCCCACCGAACGATGGCGCCTCGAACAACGGCGCGCCCACAAAGACTGCAGCCGAGAACTACGACGCCTCGACAACAACGGCGCGCCCAGAACGAACAGGGGCCCGGGATTGCTCCCGGGCCCTGGTTCGAAAACGTCGGTCGCTCGGTCGAGCGATCGAGCGTCCTTACATCATTCCGCCCATGTCGGGCATACCACCCGGCATTCCGCCGCCGCCCTCTTCGGGCGGCTCAGCGACGATGCACTCGGTGGTGAGGATGTTCTTGGCGATCGAGGCGGCGTTTTCAAGCGCCGACCGGGTCACCATCGTCGGGTCGATCACACCGGCGGACACGAGGTCGCCGTACTCACCGTTGCCCGCGTTCAGCCCCTCACCGGGAGCCATGTCGCGGACCTTGTTGACGACGACCGAGCCCTCGAAGCCGGAGTTCTCCGCGATCTGGCGGATCGGCTCCTCGAGCGAGCGGCGGATGATCTCCGCCCCCGTCGCCTCGTCACCCGACAGACCATCGACATCGATGGCGCTTTGGGCGTTGAGAAGTGCGACGCCACCGCCGGGCACGATGCCCTCTTCGAGGGCGGCGCGGGTCGCCTGCAGCGCGTCCTCGACGCGGTGCTTCTTCTCCTTCATCTCGGTCTCGGTCGCAGCTCCGACCTTGACGACCGCGACACCGCCGGCGAGCTTGGCGAGGCGCTCCTGGAGCTTCTCGCGATCAAAGTCGCTGTCGGTGTTCTCGATTTCGGCCCGGATCTGATTGATCCGACCCTCGATCTGGCCCTTGTCGCCCGCGCCGTCGATGATCGTCGTCGTGTCCTTGGAGACGACGACGCGACGAGCGTGACCGAGCTGGGTGAGCTGGGTGTTCTCGAGCTTGAGGCCCATCTCTTCGGTGATCACTTCACCACCGGTCAGGGTCGCAATGTCCTCGAGCATTCGCTTACGGCGATCGCCGAAGCCCGGTGCCTTGACGGCGATCCCGGTGAAGGTGCCGCGCAACTTGTTGACGACCAAAGTCGCCAGCGCTTCACCTTCGACATCCTCGGCGACGATCAGGAGCGGCTTACCGCCCTGCATGACCTGCTCGAGTACCGGGAGCAGCTCCCGGACGTTGCCGATCTTCTGATTGGCGATCAGGACGTAGGGGTCTTCGAGGACACCCTCCATCCGGTCTTGGTCGGTCACCATGTAGGGGGAGATGTAGCCCTTGTCGAACTGCATTCCCTCGGTGAACTCGAGTTCCATCCCGAAGGTCTGGCCCTCTTCGACGTTGACGACGCCGTCCTTGCCGACCTTCTCGATCGCGTCAGCGATGATGTTGCCGATCTCCTCATCAGCCGCCGAGATCTCGGCAACGCGGGCTATTTGGTCCTTGCCACCGACCTCCTGCGACTGCTGATTACGGAGGTGATCGACGACCTGATTGACGGCGGTCTCGATCCCCTTGCGCAGACCCAGCGGGTTGGCGCCGGCGGCGACGTTCTTGAGACCGTGACGAACGATTGTCTGGGCCAGCAGGGTCGCGGTCGTCGTGCCGTCACCGGCAACGTCGTTGGTCGCGGTTGCAACCTCGCGGACGAGCTGAGCGCCCTGGTTTTGGAAGACGTCCTCAACCTCGATCTCGCGAGCGATTGTGACTCCGTCGTTGGTGATGGTCGGGGCGCCGAACTTCTTGTCGAGAACGACGTAACGACCCTTCGGGCCAAGTGTGACCTTGACCGCGTTGGCTACCGCATCGACGCCGCCCTGCAGGGCTGCGCGCGCTTCGGCGCCGTATTTGAGCTCTTTGTGAGCCATTGGTTCCAGTTCCTCCTTGGAATCGGTTTCCGTGGCGAGCGAGTGGCCTTAGCCCTCGATCTTGGCGAGGACGTCGGACTCGCGAAGGACCAACAGGTCCTCGCCGTCGACCTTGACCTCGGTGCCACCGTACTTCGAGTACAGGACTTTGTCGCCGGCGACAACATCGAGCGGGCGCCGGGCGCCGTCCTCGATCGGTCCGTCACCAACGGCGATTACCTCGCCCCGTTGTGGCTTTTCTTTCGCGGTGTCGGGGAGGACAAGACCGCTCGCGGTCGTCTCCTCCTCGTCGATTGCCCTGACGATCAGTCGATCGCCGAGAGGCTTCAGGTTCATTCGGCTTTACCTCCGTAATGTCCGGATTGGCAGTTGGCAGCGGCGGGATCTTTCCCGCCGTTTTGGCACTCTACACCCCAGAGTGCCAAAACGCGCCTCGACCGGCCCTTCAAGAGCGGCCTTGTCGCCTCCCAGACCGACCTCAGCCGGTCCCGGAGGCGACCAAACGCGCCTGCAACCGTGCTGCCAAGCCGATCCCGCCCTGCCGCATCAACCAGTCGTGGTTGGCCCGAAAGATCGGCGCCGCGATCGGCGCCAGCAGATTCATCCAGGCCCGGGTTGTCTCGACCTCCCACAGGTAAACGACCGCGGTAACGCCGCCGTCCTCATACAACCGCCAGCGACCGCGGCC
>JAHEXU010000097.1 GCA_023251975.1 bacterium
AGGCGGGAGATGATCCGGGTGGAATACTCGGCGGGTACGGGGGAGGGGCCTCGATTAGGAGAAATACCGGGCGTCCAGCGGGGGTGCGGAGTGCGGGCGGCGTAGGTTGCGAAAGTCGAGATCCCCGCGGCTCAACCTCATCAAGGCGCAGGGGGATGAAGCGCTGCTCTCGGTTGATCGGATCGGCAAACCGGTAGGTCTGGCTCTCAAGCTCCGCCCAGTCGGAGCCGAGCGACGCTTCCGACATGCAGAGGATCAGGGTGGCCGAGCCTTCGAGACCTTCATCGATACGGCTCGGAATCGACTGACCGAGGCCGATCTCCCATTCGTCAAACCAGACCC
Source organism: bacterium (assembly GCA_023251975.1). Classification (GTDB taxonomy): domain Bacteria; phylum Actinomycetota; class Thermoleophilia; order Solirubrobacterales; family 70-9; genus JAHEXU01. Next base: position 343 of record JAHEXU010000097.1, read on the forward strand.
GCAGGCCGCGGGCGCGCAGGCCGCGGGCGATCTCCCCAACGACCTCCTTGTCAGCGGAGCTGTGGCTGAGGAATACGTCATGCGTCCAGGGGCGACTCATCGCCGCAACCTACTGATTAGAGCGCCGCCAGCAGGTGGCGACGGAGGCGAGAAGGCATCGGGATCGGACGCCGCCACCGGGTACCGGATCCGTTGGCGGGCTCGATCATCTAGCCGCGACGCGGCAGGCCGATCCGCCTCGGACCGGCACCAGCCGTGGCCGCGATCGGAATCCGCCCCGCGATCGCGCTGATCGCAAGTGCGGCGAGAATCATCAAGCCGGGCTCAAGCGGTGCCCGGTAGCGAGTCGCACCGATCGCCGCGAAGCAAAACGCGACCGCGACAACCGTCGCCGCGATTGGCCAGACGATTGCTGCTCGCCGCCGGGTCATCCATAGGCCGGCCAACGCCAAAGCCAAGATCGGGTAGTAAAGCCCGAGCCCAACCCCCCGGACGCCGCGCGAGCGACCCTGGAAATCGGCCTCGGCAATCGCATCCGCGGGATTTCGCAGCTCCCAAAAGCGGCGCACTCCGTTCCACCACATCGCCTTCGGCAACGACAGCGGATGCTCCCGGATGTAGGAGCGGGTGTCGGCGAGCAGCTCGGCGTGCAGCTCCGGTTCGGGGATCGCGGCGAGGTCGGGGCGCTCCAAAATCGACGGCGGGTCGTCGAGGATCGGCCGCCAGACCCAGTCCTCGGCAGCCGCCTCGTCGTTGAAGGTCCCGTAGCCGGCTGCGTCCTGCATCGAGATTGGGAGGAAGCCGTCGAGCGTGGCGGCGTTGCGAATCGTCCAGGGTGCTACCACCAAAACAGCCGCGACGACGGCAATCGCGGTGGCGCGCAACCCGCCCCGCAGCCCTGCCGCGACGATCCATGCCGCGGCTGCGGTCGCAAACAGGAAGGCCGAGGAGGGCCGCACCAGCAGGTTGAGGCCGAGGACGACGCCTACCAGGCTGGCCAGTCGCGGGGTCGGAGTTCGGTCGATCATCAGGTTGAGCGCTAGCAGGAGCAATGGGATCGCAAGCGCCTCGGGGAAAAGCAGTCCGAAGAACTCCCAGCTCAACGGGAATAGGGCGGTCAGGTAGGAGGCGATAATCGCGACCCGGGTGCCGAACAGGCGCGCCGCCAAAAGCCAGCAAAGGAGAACCGTCAGCGGTGCCAGGGTGAGCGCTTGGATCAGTTCGATCCGCTTTGGCGAGGCACCGAAAACGCTATAGCCGACACCGAGGAAGGTGCTGTAGCCGGGCGCTTTCCAGGCACTTGGGTGGGGCACGGCGAACGGTTCGGCCGACCAAAACTTCCGACCCTCGGCAAACAGCCGGGCGTCGCCGTCGTAGCCGACCTCATCGCCGGCGAGGCGGTGATCGAAGCCGAGTACATAGATCACGACAACCAGCGCGCCCAATGTGCTCGCGGCGATCAGGTGGCGTCGCTCACCGCGATCGAGCCGCGACCACCATCGCGCGATCCGCTCTCCTATCGCCGCGATCGGCTGCCTCATCGGCGGCGAGTCTAACGACCGAGGGCGGGCGGGCGGCCTGAGATTCGCCGACTCAGAAGGCGGTCCACTACCCTCGCCGGATGGATCCTTCCGCCCTCTCGGGTGCCGAAGCCGCGCCCGATGCGAGGATCTGCTGCGCCTGCGGGGGCAAGCGGTTTACCGAGTCCTACCGGGTCGCCGGCGAGGTCGGGGAGGCGGGCTTGATCCCGACGACCGTGGCCTACGGGACCGCCCTGGCCGACATTGTCCGCTGCGTGGGGTGCGGCCACCGCCAACTCGATCCAATGCCCGCTGCCGACCGACTCGCCGCGCTCTATGAGATCGCCGAGTCGGCCGACTACGTGGATCAGCGCGCCGGTCAGATCGCAACCGCCGACCGAGTGCTGGACCGGATCGAACAATTCAGCGGGCCGGGGCGGATCGGGGACCTCGGCTGTTGGGTCGGCTTCCTGCTGATTGCCGCCGAGGCGCGCGGCTGGTCGGGGCAAGGGGTCGAGCCAAGTCAGTGGGCAGCGGACTACGGGCGCCGCGAGCACGGCCTCGACGTGCAATGCGCCGACCTTTTCAACGCCGAGCTCGTGCCGGGTTCATTTGACGCGATCGTGCTCGGCGACGTGATCGAGCACCTGGTCGACCCCGGCGCGGCGCTTGATCGGATCGCGACCCTGTTGGCGCCGGGCGGCGTCCTCGCCCTCGCCCTCCCCGACGCCGGCTCGCGCCTGGCCCGCCTGATGGGCCGACGTTGGTGGGCAGTGATCCCGACCCATGTTCAGTACTTCAGCCGCGACAGCGTCAGCGCCCTACTACGAGCGCATCGGTTCGGTCCCCTCTTGATCGAGACGCAGCCAAAGGTGTTCAGCGTCGGCTATTACCTGGGCCGGATCGGAGGGTATTCGGAGCGACTGGGCCGGATCGGGGTCCGGGTCGCGGCTCGAATCGGGGTCGCCGAACGGCTTTGGGCGCCGGATTTCGGCGATCGGATGCTGGTCATCGCCAGACTCTGCGAGCCGGAGGATTGAACCCCGCAGCCGGGTATGCGCGACGGCTCAGGGTCTATGCGTTCTCGGCCCGGATCCACCGAACCGGCGAGTGAATCCGCGCACCGGGCGAAGTCAGGGGGCGATTGGTGAAACCCGGCGGGGTGGGATGGGCTCAGCGCACCGTGAAGCGATCGCGGGCGCTCCTCGCGTTGCCCGCCCCGTCGGTCGCGACAACCTTGAAACGATGCTCGCCGCGGCGCAGCCGGGGAGTGTGTAGCGGCGAAACACACGGGGTGTAGGGGCGGCGGTCGAGTTTGCACTTGAGCTCCAGCGGCTCGGCTTCGGGGTCGCTCGCGGTGAACCGATACCGCGCGACACGATCGCTGGTATAGGTCGCCGGAGCCTTCGTGATCGCCACCTCGGGGCGGACCGTGTCGATTGCGAAGCGGACCACGATCGCACCGCCGGTCCGGTTGCCCACGGTATCGGTGCCCTTGACCCGGAAGCTGTGTCGCCCGTCGTCGAGCGGGGCGCCGGGGGTCTGCGAGCGGCCCGACAGGCAGGGCCGCAGCGACTTGCCGTCGAAGCCGCAGCGAAAACTCGCCGGTTCGTCGGCCGCGAAGCTAAACGCCGGTGTCGGGTCGTTAGTTGCCGAGCCGCTGCGTGGCCCGTTCGTGATCGTGATCCGCGGCGCCGCGTAGTCGGTCAGATAAACGGTGACCGTCGAATCTATGTAGCTCCCGATCAAGAGGTCATCGGTGCCGTTCGAATCGAGGTCGTCAGCCCAGACATCGCCTGGATAGGGCGGGTCGCCGAGGTCGCCGGCGGGCTCGAAACTGCCGTCGCCACGGTTGGCAAGGAGCGAGATGTCGGCAGCCTGGGCGCTGCCCGCGGTGACGAGGTCGGGCATCGAGTCGCGGTCGAGGCGCGCCAGCCCGAGGTGCTCGGCCGCGGCGACCGGGAAGTTGGTCGGGGACCCGAAACTTGCCGCGGGACCACCGAGCAAAACGCTCGCCGCGCCGCCGAGCGGGTTGACGAGCGCCATGTCGGGGTCGCCGTCACCGCTCAGGTCGGCGAGCGCGATGTCGGTAGCGCCGCTGTCGATCCGGTAATCGGCCCGAGTCGGGAAGGAGGCACCGGGACCACCGGTGAGTACGGTGGCGCCCTCGGTACCTGCGAACCCAAGATCGGGATCGCCGTCGCCGTTGAAGTCGGCGGTCGCGATCGCGCGCGGCATCGCCAGGGTCGCGATCTCGGCCGGAGCGGAGAAGCCGCCAGCCCCATCGCCGAGGTGGATCGCGATGCCTCCATCGAAGATCGGCCCGGCGAGCCGGTGGGCGACCGCGAGGTCGAGGGTCTGATCGCCGTTGAAATCGGCGGCCGCGAGGCCGCGGACCGCGTTGCCGGTCGGCGTCGTCTGCTCGGGCCCGAAGCCACGCCCCTCGCGGCCGAGCACGATCCCGAACTCGCCGCCCGACCTACTGGCGGTGACGACATCGGGATCGCCGTCAGCGTCGAAGTCGGCGACGATCATTTCGTCGCCGTTTCGCAGATCGATCCGGGCGCGATAGTGGAAGGCGCCGCTCCCGTCACCGAGATAGGTCGTGAGGCCGCCGAGGGTCGACTCCGAGGCGATCAGATCGAGGGCTCCATCCCCGTTGATATCCGCGCTACGGACCGCCCCCACCGCAGCGGCGGTCGGATAGGTGACGGGATCTCGTAGCTGCACCTCGGCGGCGGCCGCGGCGGGGGTCGCTGCCACGGCAGCGGCAAACACGCCGCAGCCGAGCATGACCGGCAGGGACGCCGCGAACCGATTTCGAGTTGGCAGGTGCAATGAACTCTCCGGGCGTTCGGCCCACCTGACTTAATCGGCAATCCCAGGGGGCCGCTTGAGCCGGGGCCACTTGAGCCGCCGACCCAGATATAGGGGGGACCGGCGCGTCCAGCCGCGGCACCCGCAGCGCCAAAGCGAGCGGTTCAGGTCCGGGAACGCCCGCGCGCCCATCACGGTGCCGCCCTCGCCCACCAGCCTGCTGTCGCACGATTTGGTGCAGCGGCCAACTTCGAAGCAACGCAATATAGCGGTGTTTTAAGCGAAATCAAGGTCGGCGCGGTAGAAATACGTTGCAAAGTGCATGTTTTTGGTTGCAACCATACCTCGTTTGGGGTAGTATCTTCGTCCATGCAGGAGTTGACTTCAAACCAATATCGAGACATTGGCAGCGAGCAAACTCGGCGGGGAGGTGATCGCGGGTTCGTCAGGGCGGGCCTTCTTGCCGCTTTGGCGGCTCTCGTCGCGGTCGTCGGTGCGGCCGCCACCGTCACGTTCTCGAACGCCTCCCCCGCAGGCGGCCAAGCGGCCACGGCCGAGCGGTTTGCCTCGTCGGGCCATCGCTGGCCCGGAGACCCGGCAAAGATCCGATTCACGATCAAGCGCAACGTTCACTCGAAGACCGGCGCGATCTTGGCAGCGGTCAACGCCTGGGATTCGCAAAATCTCGACTTCCGTCTCAAGTCGGCGAGCAGGCCTCGGATGGCGAGGCTGATCTTCACCGAGACCGAGGACTTCCGCTGCGGGCAGGGCTCGACGACCCCGAAATACAACGCCGCCCACCAGATCGTCGGAGCGACGATCTACCTCGGCAACTCGAAGGCCGACCGCGACATGGACGACCGCTACGAATGCCAATTTGCCGACACGCTGAACGCTGCCCACGAGATCGGGCACGCGCTCGGACTCGAACACGAGGGCGATAGCTGCGCGACGATGGCCCCACGGCTCGACCTCTACGTCGACCCGCCGGATCCGCTCGGCGCGACCCCGGAAAGCTGCAGTGGCGGCAGCTACGGAGTCTGGTACTGCCGGACCCTCAGCGGTGACGACCTGAGGGGCGCCCAGTCGCTTTACGGCGGTGACTTCAAGGTCGCCGGGAAGGAGTTCTGCCCGGTTGTCGGGAGCCGCCTGCGGACCTCGGGGACGCTGAACGGTGTCGCCGACGACCCGGCAACGCGTCAGATCAACCAGCCGTTCGACGCCCTCGTAGCCGGGAAATAGCGGGACTCATATCCGGGGCGCCAGCCAATAGCGGCGAATGGCGGCGCCGCTCCCCGCTCCGCGTACCCCCGAGGGATGGCACTCGCGATCACCCGGGGCGATTGGCGCCGATCCGCGTCGCGATCGCGGGAGTAGCGACGGCGGCGAGCGCGACGATCCGAAGCGGCGAGCCGGCGCGGTAAGCGACAAACGGCGTAGGATCAGCGGCAATGACCGACACCCCCGACGCTACGCAGTTTCCCTACCTGCCCGACGACGCGGTGCTACTGGTCCAGCGAGGTCCTGAGCCGGGCGGGCTCGGCGGCGCCCGCCGCGCCTTCGGGGAAACGATGCGGGGCCTGCGGACCACCTTCGCCCGGCTTGTCGAAGGTCCGGTTACCGAGCTTTACCCGGAAGAAAAGCACGCCGTCTACCCGCGGTTTCGCGGTCGTCACAAGCTCCACCGCTTCGCCGAAACCGGCCTCGAGAAGTGCGTCGGCTGCTCGCTCTGCGCCGCCGCCTGCCCGGCCGACTGCATCCGCGTCGTCGCCGCCGAAAACGATCCGGACAACCGCGTCTCGGCGGGGGAGCGCTTCGCCGAGGTCTACGAGATCAATCTGGCTCGCTGCATTTTCTGCGGCTACTGCGAGGTTGCCTGCCCGTTCGACGCGATCACGATGGGGCACGAATTCGAACTCGCCGACTACAACCGAGGCGATCTGATCTTCACCAAGGAGATGCTGCTCGCCGAACCGATCGAACGAACCCCACTGCGCAACGAGTGAGCAGCGTCGGCCCGGTCGCGCTGATCACGGGTCGAGTCGGGTTGTGGTGCTGGTCGAGCCGCCACCCCGACTGGCATCCGGGTCAGTTCGGTGCCGAAGTTGTCTCATTTCTCGCCCGAACCGACCACGCGGTGGTGGCGATCGATCCGCTACTGCCCGCCGAGCCGAGCCCGGAACTCTTGGGCTTACTTGACCGCGAGGTGTCGGCGAGCGGGCGGCTCGTGATCGCGATCACGATCGGCTACCACGTTCGCAGCGCCGAGTTGCTGTGGCAGCACTACCGAGACCAGGCCGAGGTTGTGATTTGCGGTCCGAAAACCGTTCCGGCCAAGCTCGGCGCCGCTGCAACCGCGTTCGTCAACCTGCCGACCGGCGAACCCGGCCCGGCTGGCCTGGTGGCGCAGGCGATCGGCAATCCGCGACGGTCTGAGGCGCCGTTATATCTGCCCGACCGGCGCGCCCTGGTTTTCGGCGACGCGGTCGTCGGAGGACCAGCCGGCCCGGTGATTTGGAGCCAGCGTCCGCTCAACGAACCGGTGTTGCGATTTCACCGCCGCCGCTTCAACCCCAGCCTGGCGCCGCTGCTTGATCTTGAGTTCGACCACCTGTTGCTGACCCACGGCCCGTCGGTGATCGGGAATGGCCGCGAGGCGCTCGCCCGAGCGATCGCCGCCGACCCCTGGTATCACCGTGGCTGAGGATCGATCCCGCGACCAAATGCGGGTGCGTCGAGGTTCGCATATGGTTTCGATACCGGTCCGCTCAGGAGATCGCGACGAGGAGATGAAATGAACCCGCTCAGCCAGGTGAGTAGGGAGGTCCGCAAAGTGATCGCGAAGCCGGTCGAGGCTGTCTCGCAGCTTGCCAACCAGCCGATCGCCCGCGACAACCCGATCAGCGCCGTGATCGGTCTGGCGAGCGGAAAGACCCTGTCCGATGTGCTGGCCGACAAGACGGTCCTGATCACCGGTGCGTCGTCGGGGATCGGCGAGGCGGCGGCGATTCAGGTCGGCGCCGCCGGTGGCAATGTCGTCTTGGTCGCCCGCAGCGTCGACAAGTTGGCCGAGACCGCAAAGCGAATCGAGGCGGTCGGCGGCACCGCCCACCCGCAGCCCTGCGACCTAACCGACCTGAACGCAATCGACGCGATGGCAGAGCGAGTGCGAGACGAGTTCGGCGGAATCGACATTCTCGTCAACAACGCCGGGCGCTCGATTCGGCGCTCGCTCGAGCTCTCCTACGACCGCTTCCACGACTACGAGCGGACGATGCAGCTCAACTACTTCGCCCCGGTCCGGATGATCCTCAACTTCATCCCGGGGATGCGCGAGCGCGAGCGCGGCCAGGTGATCAACATCTCGTCGGTCGGGGTACAGACCCGGGTGCCGAGATTTGGCGCCTATATCGCCTCAAAGGCGGCGCTCGACACCCTGTGCGATTCGCTCCAGGCCGAGACGAAGGACCAGAACGTCAGCTTCACGACGATCTTCATGCCACTGGTCCGAACCCCGATGATCGCCCCGACCCGAATCTATGACCGCTTCCCGGCGCTGACCCCCGAACAGGCCGGCGAGGTGATCTGTCGCTCGATCGTCAATCGGCCGCGGCGCGTCAGCCCGACCTTTGGTCGCGCCGCCTCGTTTGCCGACGCGATCACCCCGCAACTGATGGACAACGTACGAAATCGAGGTTTCAAGATGTTTGGAGATTCCAACGCCGCTCGCGGCTCGGACGGCAAGCCGGCCAGCGACGAGACGGTGTCGGCAACCGGCAGAGCATTCGCCGAGGTGACGCGAGGGGTTCACTGGTGAGCCTGCCGAAGCCAGCCGCCGGCACCGCCGTCCTCGTCACCGGCGCCTCGTCGGGGATCGGCACCGAACTGGCGAAGGGCATCGCCGAGTTGGGCCACGACCTGATCTTGGTGGCGCGACGGGTCGAGCGACTCGAGGCGGTCGGCGCCGAGTTGACCGAGGCGCACGGTGTTGCGGTCACCGTCGAGCCCTGCGACCTCGGCGACCCGGCGGCGCGCCGCCAGCTGATCGAGACGATCAAGAACGGCGACAAGACAATCGTTGGCCTTTGTAATTGTGCCGGGTTCGGGACCGCCGGGGAGTTCGTGACGCTGCCGGTCGAGCGCGAGATCGGCGAGATCGAGCTGAACGCAACCGCGCTGCTCGAACTGACCCACGCCTTTGCGGGTCCGATGGTGGAGCACGGCGCCGGCGCGATTTTGAACGTCGCCTCGATCGCCGCCTTCCAACCGTTGCCGGGGATGGCGACCTACTCGGCGACCAAGGCGTTCGCCCAGACATTCTCCGAGGCGGTCCACCAGGAGTTGGCGGGAACCGGGGTCTCTTGCACCGCGCTCTGCCCGGGCCCGGTCGAGACCGAGTGGGCCGAGATCGCCAACGCCCAGGCGGTGATGTTCGGACCCGCCAAGGTGAGCCCGGCGAAGGTTGCCGCCGACGGCCTCAAGGGGATGCTCGACGGCAAGCGCTCGGTCGTCCCTGGCGCGGTGCCGGCCGCGATGGGCGCCGCCGGTCGCTACGTGCCGCGGAGCGTCCTGCTGCCGGCGCTGCGAATCGGCGGTCGGCTGCGGCGGCGCGGCTAGCTGCCGGCGGCGGCCCGCAGTTCGACGATCGCCGCGTCGAGCGCCTGACGGGCGAGTTCGACCGGCGGGTCGAGGTCACGGTCGGCTCCGATCCCGCAGCAGATCGTGCCGTTGTAGGAAAAGACCCCGACGTTGAGGCCCTGATCGGCCGGGTTGAGCGGAACCACCGGGTGAACCGCCTGGATCGACGAGCCGTTGATCCAGAGCGGGATCTGCGGCCCCGGCACGTTCGAGACCACCAGGTTGAACATTCGCCGCCCTCCCAGGGCCGGAGCGAGCGCCAACATCGAGGCCAAAAACGGCGGCGCGATCCCGCCTTGCTCGACCCGCAGCGCCCCGGCCGCCAGCTCGGCCGACCCCTTTAGCTTCTCCATCCGCAAATGAACCGCCGCGAGCCGCGCCAACGGGTCGGGTTCTGCAACCGGCAGTTCGACCATCACCACCGCGATCTGGTTGCCTCCCCGCTCGTCATCGCGCTCGCGGGCCGAGACCGGGACCAATGCCACCGGGTCGCCTCCGAGCTCGCCGAGCTCGATTCCGGCGGCGGCGAGATAACCGGCCAACATTCCCGAAACCGCGGTCAAGATCGCATCGTTGATCGTGGCGCCATTGGCCTTCGCCGCTTGTTTCAGCGGCGCCAGCTCGAATCGCGTCATCGCGTAGGAGCGATTTGGGGAGATCGACCGGTTAAACGGCAGGAGCGGCGGCTCGGGGCGCAGCCGACCGAGCGCGACCAGGGTCTCGGCGGCTCGGCGAGCGTCGTTGAACGGACCGAGCGGATTCGCCTCGAGGACCCGATCGAGGGCGCGACGCCGAGCCTTCGCGAAGACCCGCGCGCTCCCGGTCAGCGGGCCCGCCGCGGCCCGCAGCAGCTCACGTTTTGGGTCGTGCCGACGCGGCAACCACTCGGCGTCGGGCGGGTCGATCGGTAGCGGCTCCGGGGTCGGATCAACCAAAACCATCGCGATCCCAACGGCGCCAAGCCCGTCAACCAGCGCGTGGTGCATCTTCGCGACGATCGCAACTCGATCCTCGGACAGGCCCTCGATCACGTGCAGTTCCCAGAGCGGCCGAGTTCGATCCATCCGCCGCGACGCCTCGCCGGCAACCCAATCGGCAAGTTCGGGCTCGCCGCCCGGCGCGGGCAGCGCCACCGAGCGAACATGCCAGCCGATCTCGAAGTGCTCGTCGTCTACCCAAACCGGATGCGTCACCCCGAGACTGCTCTCGACCAGCCGCTGCCGATAGCGCGGCAGCAGGTGGATCCGCTCGGCAACCCGGTCGCGAATCGCCGCGTAGCCGACCCCCGGACCGGCCTCAAGGATGATCACCCCGAGCATCGCCATGTTGATCGGCCCCTTCTCGGTCGTCAGGGCTCCCCGATCGGCGGCACTGAGTCGATCGCTCATCGTCAGATCATCGCTGATTGCGAACCTTCTCGGCGGGAGAGATCAACCAACTGGCGAGTTCCCTTGACTTAGCCTTTTCCCTGGATATCCTCGTACAAAGATGGCGGGACCCTTAGTTCTCAGTGGCGAGCAGGCGCCGATCCTTGATGCGGCGATTTCGGTGATGGCCCGGCGCGGCTACGTCGAGTCGACCGAATCGGCGATCGCGGAGGTCGCGGGGATCGGCGAGGCTGAGCTGCGGCGGCGGGTTGGCGACAAGGCGGCCTGCATGATCGCGCTTTACGAGGCGTTCAGCGGTCATCTGTTTGAAGTGGTGGCCAACGAAATCGACCTCGAGGCGCCGCCTCCGGGGTTCGTCGAGGTCGCCGCTGCCGCCTACCTCGGCGCCCTCGAAGACAATGTCGTGGTAGCGCGCTTGACGATGTTTGAGATCGATCACCTGGGGCGGAGCGGGCGAAACCTGCGCCGCCGCTCCGCGGCGCGCTTCGGGGAGCTGTTCCACCACCGCCACGCCTTGGAGCGACGGATCCGCCCGAGCCTCGGCGAGCTGCCCGATCAGACTTACCTGGCAATTTTGTTCGCGACCCGTGAGTTGGCCGCGGCGGTTCTCGACAGCGACGACCCAACGCCGCAGCTTCGCCCGCTGGCGAAGACGGTCGGTCTCTGGGTCCGGGCGATGATTTCAGGCGCGCAGAGCGAGGAGTTCGGCGCCGCTCACCGGCCCTGACCCAACCAACCCGAAGCAGATCGAATCGTGGTGCGAACCGGCAAAATTCTCCTCCCGATTATCGCCACGACCCTTCTCGCGGTTGACTCGGCGGTGGCGGCGGTCACCTACCCCGCCGCTACGGGGCCTGCGGCCGCCGCAGTCGAAACGCCGCTGCTCGCCCGACTGTCCGAGTAACGCCGTCGTGATCGGCGGCGGCGTCCCGGCGATCGCGGCGTCACCAACCGATGCGATCGTGACAACGACCGCCCCAACCGACGGCCCCAATGGAGATGGGGCGCCGAACGATTCCTGGCTCGGCCGGGTGCGAAACACAACCGGCGACGAAAAGTTCATCAAGACCTTCGCGATCTGTTCGACCCGCGGCACCTACACCCGCCACGTCCAAAGCGCCAGCCTCCCCGACAACACCCAGCGGAGCGCGCAGGCCCGCTGCCCCGGCGACAGCAAGGTGCTGTCCGGCGGGGTCGAGCTCAGCTCGGCGGCGGCGGGGCTGTCGATGAAATCGAGCTACCCGAGCGGCCGCGGAACCAAATGGACCGGGGTCGCCAGCAACAGCGGCACCGGTTCAAGCTTCAGCTTCGATGTTTACGCAATCTGCGCCGCGCGCGGCCACTACGCCTACCGCTCGGCCTCGAGTTCGGGCGCCTTCGGCTCCGGTGTCAGCTGTCCGATCGGCTCCCAGCTTGTCGGCGGCGGGATCCAAACCTTTGGAAGCAGCCTGACCCGAGCGATATACGAATCGCGGCCGGGCGACGGCACCGACAGTGACACCGCCGAAGATGACGCTTGGTTTGACGGCGTCGACCGCCTCGGCGCCTTCAAAGTGCTCGCCGTCTGCAAAACCTGGCTCGGTTCGGCCACCGCCAAGCCGCGATCCGCCCCGCCGGGCGCGATCCCACCCGGTCGCAAGGTGGAGATGGCCGCCCCGAGCGCGAGCAGTTGCCGATGCGCGAGCACTCCGTGTTGGCCTTCGGCGAGCCGCCAGATCGCCCGATCCAGGCGCTCGAGGTGCGCCAGCGAACGCCATCGGTCCTCGATCGTTGAGCGACGCTGAAATCGAAGTGGGTGTCCGACAGTTCGCAGGGTCCGTCGGCCATCCTAAAAGCAGCCGCTCGGCGGATCCTGCCCGGCTGGGGGGCCGCGCCGTAGGTTGCGTCTTGGCCGGGCGGTAGCCTGAACGGCGGTGCGGTTTCGAACCAAGCGTCGTCCACTAGCGCGAGTTGACGCGACCTCAGCTGATCTCGATGCGCTCGCTTCGGACCTGCAAGAACGGACCGTTGCGGCGCTGATCCACGAGGCCGAGGGACTGTGGTCGGGGCTGGCCGAACGCCTTGAGGCACATCTGCGCACCATCGACACCGGTTTTTACGAGGCTGAGCAGCGGGTATCGGGCCGACTGCGCGAAGAACTCTCGCCGCAGTTGGCGACGATCGCCGAGCGCGCCGCGGCGGGGGCCGGAAACGAGGCGAGCCAGGCCCGCGGCGCGGCCGAACAGGCAGCGGCCAAATTGGCGCAAATCGAGCCGCTGCTGAGCGATCTTTCGAGCCGGATTGTCGCGACCGAGCGAACGCTCGCGTCCGAGACCCTGCAGCGTGACCTGAGCGCGCTTGAGGAAAGGTTCGGGCGCGAGAGCGCGTCCAACGACTCGCGCCTCCAGACGATGATCGAGGCATCTCGCAGTCAGGTCGAGCGGCTCGATCAGATCGCGAGGACGAACGCCGTGGCCGCCGAGCAGGCTGAGGTTTGCGACCACTCGCTGCGACAACGGTTGGACGAACTTGGCGGCGCGATCGGCGAGGTCCAGGGCCGCCAAGACGAGGCGCCGGCTTTTGCCGAATCGATCCGATCAGAACTTGAGACCACAATCGCACAGCGCTTTGACGAACTCGACGGCGAACGGCGCCAAGAGGCGGCAGCCGCGGCCGAGGCAAACCTGGCGTTGGCTCGCCGAATCGATGCGATCGAGGCAGCCGAACGTCGCAGCGCCGGGCAACTTGACTCGATCCGCAGCTCGCTCGCGAACTCCGAGGCGGAAGCCTACGCCCGAGTTGCAAGCCTGCGCGGCAGTCACGAAGCCCGCCACACCGAGCTGGTCGGTG
>JAHEXU010000247.1 GCA_023251975.1 bacterium
ATCGTCTTCCACATCCTCCACTTCACGACCCGGACGATCCACCCCTCGCACCTGGCGGAGGGAACGATCTACACCAACATCTACGGCGCCTTTCAGGACTGGTGGGTGGTCGCGATCTACGTCGGCGCGATGGGGCTCTTGTTCTTGCACCTGCGCCACGCCCTGTGGAGCATGTTGCAGACGTTCGGGTTCGACCAGCCGAACCGCAACCCGACCTTTCGTCGCGCCGCCACCGTGACCTCGGCGCTGGTTGCGATCGGCTTCGCCTCGATCCCGATCTGCTTCTTCTTTGGCGTTCTTCCCGAGCCGAGCCATTCGATCGCGCTGCGATGACCCTCAACCTCGACCCGAAGATCCCCGAGGCGCCGATCGACGAGACCTGGCGGACCTGGCTCGACGCCCACAAGCTGGTCGGGCCGCGCAACCGCGCCGAGTACGAAGTGATCGTCGTCGGGACCGGACTGGCGGGCGCCAGCGCCTCGGCAACCCTGGCCGGGATGGGCTACAAGGTCAAGTCCTACTGCTTCCAAGACTCGGCCCGCCGCGCCCACTCGATCGCCGCGCAGGGCGGGATCAACGCCTCGAAGGACTACGCCAACGAGGGCGACTCGATCAAGCGCCTTTTTGTCGACACGGTGAAGGGCGGTGACTTCCGCTCCCGCGAGGCGAACGTGTGGCGGCTCGCCGAGGTATCGACCCAGATCATTGATCAGGCGGTCGCCCAAGGAGTCCCGTTCAACCGCGAGTACGGAGGCCTCTTGGCGACCCGATCATTCGGCGGTGTCTTGGTCGAGCGGACCTTCTACTGCCGCGGCCAGACGGGGCAGCAACTGCTGCTCGGCGCCTACTCACAGCTGCAAAAGGAGGTGGCGGCAGGACGGGCTGAGGTCAACACCCGCCACGAGATGCTTGACCTGGTGATCATCGACGGGCGGGCCCGGGGGATCGTCGCCCGCGATCTGATCAGCGGCGAGATCAGCCACCACTCGGCCGACGCGGTTGTCCTGGCGAGTGGCGGCTACTGCAACGTCTACTACCTCTCGACCAACGCGATGGGCTGCAACGTAACCGCTACCTGGCGCGCCCACAGGCGCGGCGCCGGCTTCGCCAACCCCTGCTTCACTCAGATCCACCCGACCTGCATCCCGCAGTCGGGCGATTACCAATCGAAGCTCACCCTGATGAGCGAGTCGCTGCGAAACGACGGCCGAATCTGGGTGCCGCGCGACCCCGACGAATCTCGCCAGCCGGGCGATATCCCCGAGCAGGAGCGCTACTACTACCTCGAAGAGCGCTACCCGCGGTTCGGCAACCTGGTGCCGCGCGATGTCGCCTCGCGGGCTGCCAAGATCGTCTGCGACGACGGGCTCGGGGTCGGCGGAACCGGCCGCGGCGTCTACCTCGACTTCGCCGACGCGATCCGTGACAAGGGCGCCGATACGATCGCCGGTCGCTACGGCAATCTGTTCGAGATGTATGAGCGTCTGACGGGGTCCTCGCCGTGGCAGGAACCGATGAAGATCTACCCGGCGCCGCACTACTCGATGGGCGGCCTGTGGGTCGACTACTCGCTCCAAACCACGATCAAGGGCCTGTTCGCGATCGGCGAGGCCAACTTCTCCGATCACGGCGCCAACCGCCTCGGCGCCAGCGCGATGATGCAGTGCCTGGCCGACGGCTACTTCATCCTGCCGCATTGCGTCACCGATTACCTGGCCGAGGTCGAGCACGCGCCCGATCAGTCACACCCTGAGTACTCCCGCCAGGTCGAAGTGTGTCGCGACCGACTCGACCGACTGATCGCAGTCGGCGGAGAGACCGCCGCAAGCGTCTTCCACCGCCGCCTCGGCGAGGTGATGCTCGACCGTTGCGGGATTACCCGCGACGCCGACGGTCTACGCTCGGCGATCACCGACATCAGGGCGATCCGGGATGAGTTCTGGCGCGATCTGCGAGTCGACGGCAGCCAGGCCGGTTTCAACCAGAGCCTCGAGTATGCGGGCCGGGTCGCCGACTTTCTTGAGTTCGCCGAATTGATGTGCCTCGACGCATTGGAGCGCGACGAATCGTGCGGTTGTCACCTCCGCGAGGAGCACCAAAGCGAAGAAGGTGAGGCGGTCCGCAACGACCACGACTTCGCCCACACCGCGGTCTGGGAGTACACCGGCAAGGGCTCGGAACCGATTCGCCACCAAGAGGAGCTGAGCTTCAACGTGGTGCCGCCGTCGACAAGGAGCTACAAGTGAAGTTCACCCTGCGGGTCTGGCGCCAAGACGACAACGCCCCGGACGGCTCATTCGAGACCTACACAGTCTCCGAGATCGACCCCGACGCGTCGCTTTTGGAGACGCTTGACATCCTCAACGAACGGCTGATCCATGACGGCGAGCGCGCGATCGCGTTCGACTCCGACTGTCGCGAGGGGATCTGTGGCGCCTGCTCGCTGGTCGTCAACGACATCCCACACGGCGAGCGGCAGGTGACGAGCTGTCAGATCTTCATGCGCAACTTCCAAGACGGCGAAACGATCACCGTCGAGCCGTATCGAGTCAGCGCCTTCCCGGTAATCCGCGACCTGGTCGTCGACCGCTCGGCGCTCGATCGGATCATCGAGTCCGGTGGCTACGTCTCGATTACCTCCGGTCCGAAGCCCGAACCCAATACCCAGCCGATCCACCCCGAGATCCAAGAGCAGGCGATGGACGCCGCGATCTGCATCGGCTGTGGCGCATGTGTGGCGGCCTGCCCGAACGGGGCGGCCATGCTCTTCACCGGCGCCAAGGTGACCCATCTCAACCTGCTGCCGCAGGGCGAACAAGAGCGCCATCACCGAGTTCGCTCGATGGTCCGAGCCCATGACGCCGAAGGCTTTGGCGGCTGCACCAACACCGGCGAGTGCCAGGAAGTCTGCCCACAGGGAATCTCGATCAAGGTAATCGGCGAGATGAACCGCGAGTACCGAAGCGCCATGTTCGCCAAACTGCGCGCCCGCGAAGGGCGCGTCCAAGCTCAGTAGCGACCTGCCCGGTTCAATCGGCCAAAAACGGCGTTCTTCCGAGGCATGGCCCTGAACATCAAGGATGATGGAGCGGATAAGTGGCCCGCGAACTCGCGGCGGAAGCAGGTGAGACAACTACGACCGCGCTAACGATTGCCGTGCGCGAACGGCTGGAACGTCTGCGGGCGCGGCGCCGAGCCGGCGCCGCCACGAGGAGATGATGTCGATCGCACTGCGAAGTGAAGCGCGAGCGATCCGCGATCACCGCAGCCCCGAGGAGATCTGGGTTACGGTTGGGACAGCGTCCCGTCCTAGTAGGAGTTCAGGGGGGCCGCCAACCCTCCAGCCGACCCCGCACTCCCGGCCCGTCGGCCCGCGGGCTACGGAGCCTGGGCGAGGGCCGTCGGCACGAGCGATGGAGCCACCTCGCCCGCGTAGGCGGCCTCGGCCGCGCGGGTCATCCACTCCAGCGCCGATCGTCCCTGGAGTCGGCAGCTCTC
>JAHEXU010000248.1 GCA_023251975.1 bacterium
CGATCGCGGATAGGGGGAGCCCAGTGATATCGGTCGTGGAGTCCTCGGCGACGGTGATCAGCTCTTCCCGCTGCTCCATCAACGGCCGATCGACAACGCCGACCCGAACTCGTCACACGGCTGGGAGCCATCGCCCGCGATTCCAGGGGTGTCCTGGGTCAGGAACTGACCGACGGATTCATCGACGCCCGTTGCACTTCCGTAGAGCACGTGAACCGCACCGCCTCTTTCACAGGGATCGGCGTGCTGAACCTCGCCGACCGCGAGATCGAAATAGCCATCGGCGTTGAAGTCGCCGCCCCCGAGCGACCGGCCCAGGTAGTCCTCGGCGTTGGGACCGTCGCCGACGAGCGCCGGGGTGGACTGGTTGAGGTGTTGGTTTCCGTCGAGGTTGATCCCGCCGGATGATCCGTAGAGGATATGCACCGCGCCCCGGTTTGCCTGCTCGCCAGGGTCAGAGGTGGCGATGTCGCCGTAGCCGTCGCCGTTGAAGTCGCCGCTGACGACCACCTCGCCGAACGCGAACTCGACCGAATCCTCGGGGTGGTTGGCCAAGAGGCCCGGCGTGGCTTCACTGAAGTAGCCAGCGCCTCTGCCGGTGATCGAATCAGCCGACCCGTAGAGGACGCGAAGGGCACCGCGGCCCCACGGCGTTCCAATCGCGAGGTCGCTGCGCCTGCCGCGATCAAATCGACCGGGCGTCAGCTCCAGGGTCTCGGGGATCCTGTCGAGTCCAAGGCGGTGGGCACTCGCAAGCTGCGCACCCCGGATCCGAAGTCCGTTGTGATCCCCAAAGAGGATCCAGACCGCACCGTGTGTGTAAGGGTAGGGTCCGCCGTACACTGATGTGAAGGCGAGATCGGTGCGGCGGTCGCCGTTGAAACGACCCGTCGCAAGACCCCCGTCAGGGGGGGGACGAAGTACTGCCCCCCGGGGGGTCGGGGACGTAAATGGCCGAGGCGGAGCCGTCGAGCGCCCGCGCGCTCGATGCCCTCGGGCCCGCCCTTGACGATGACGATCCCGCCGATCGTGCGGTTGCGGTCGCCGCCCACCGGCGTGCGGAATCCCGGGACGGTGATCGCCAGGTCGCTGAAGCGGTCGTGGCCGAAGCGACCGGTGGCGAGCGCGGTGCCGAAGTAGGCAGCGCCCCGGGCGTTGCCGATCAGGTTTGCGAACGTCATCAGTTGGTTTCGTCTGACCCCCAGGCCTCTGCGGCTGCCATACAAAATCCCGACCGGCGCGGGTTTGCAACAGTTGGACACAGCGACATCGTCGAACCGATCGCCATCGAAATCGCCGACGCTAAAGCCGCTGCCCAGACCGGGTCCCCATGCGTTGTCGGACTGCCGTTTGAGGCCGGGAGTGTAAGGCGTGAATCGCCGACTTCCGGTGGTGCTGAGACCCCCAGGGCCTCCGTAGAGAGCTGTTATCGCCCCTCCGTACCCGTGCGAGTCATCCCCGGGAGCCTCGTAGGGAGCTCCGATGACGAGATCCGCATAGCCGTCGCCGTTGAAGTCCGGATGAGGCTCGGCGGATGCAGGCGCCGCGAACGCCGCGAAGGTCATCGCGGATGCGAAGACGCATGCGCGGAGTCCTGGGCGTCGTCCAAGTGCGATCCGATTACGGAAGCCTGAGATCACGTAACCCCCAGAAGGCGGACTTCTTGTTGAAATTGGAGCGAACGACCCCGTAGCCCTCTTCCGAGAGTGACCCGGACGAGTGAGCGCTATCGACGAGCTTGTGGATCGTCACGAGCCCGACGCCGACGTTTCTTAGGCGGCTGTAGAGGGATCGCAGGATGACTCTTTGTTGTTGCTCAAGCTCCGCTGCCGTGTGGTTGCTGCGGCCGTCATCAAATACATACGAAGGTCGGGCCGTGTCCGAAATCTGCGCTCCGACCTCGGTAACCCAGATTGGCCGGCCCGCCGCACCATGGCTCTCGGCCCGTGCACGAAGGTTGGCGAGCTGTTCGGCGGCAGAGTCAATGACGGACTTGTGGGCATTGAACTGGCTCTGCGTGCGATAAGGGTGCAGTCCAAGCACATCCGGGCTCTTGGTCATGTCGTCGAGCACGTCCCCCTCCCACGGCAGCCAGGAGACTCTGTCGCTCGTCCCTTCTCCCGGCGAAGGTGCGGCAAGCACGATATCGGCAGTACAAGTCGCCGTCGGGTCCGCCTTGTCGTGATCGTTCAGACACAACTCGTTGGACGAAGCGGCGATCCCGTCATCGGCTCGGTCGTAGACCGCAGCGTAGTCGGCCGCCCAGTCTTCGGCCTTCCAAGCGGGATCAGGGTCGGCGCCAGCCGAGGTCGGCGGCCCGGCGCCGACCTTGCAATCTCCCCAAAAGTGCGGGGCGTTGGGCTCATTCCAGATCTCGATTCCGACTGCCTTCACACCCGTGGTCGTGGCCAGATCCCCAAGGTGGTTCGCGAGATCGGTGGCAAAGGTCTGCCAGTCGGCGAGGGCACTCTCCTGCGGCGGCCTGATCGGGATCGGGTCGCCGCCGGAACGACTGGGATTGCAATCGATCGCCAGAGCGGGCGGGGTGTCCTGGATGACGACGAGCGGCCTGATCCCCCGCGCTGCAAGCGCCGTGTAGGCGCCATCTGGGTCCGTCCAGTCATACGCTGGCTGAAATCCCGGCGCCGGCGAGCGATCAGATGCGGTCGTCTTCCAAGAGATGCCGATACGGGCGACGTTTGGGCCGCCGGGCTTGGCGAGTGCCGCCGGCGTCCGAGTCGGGTCGCCCGGCTGGGTCGCCCAGATCGTACTCGGGGATTCGTGATATCCGAAGTAGTCGGGCGGCCGGATCACCGCGACATTGCCGCTCGAGCTGCCGGTGATCCGCTGGCCGTTGCAGCTGGTCGTGAACTCGGTCTGTGTATTGCCCCACTCCACGTCTGTAACCGGATGTAGCCCCTTGAACTTCTGCTTGATCTCGCGCCGCGCGGCGTCGAACCCGCCTGCGACCTTTGCGGGACAATTCGTGCCCGCCGGATAGGCCGCACCGACGGAGCTGATCGGGCCCGAGATCGTGGCGACATCGTTGGCGCTCGAAGCGTTCCACAGCGAGATCCTCGTGCTCTTGTTTTGGCGTGCGAAGCGGTTGTCCTCGGGCATACAGGTAAGTGACCCGGCGGCATCGACCTTGAGGCCATAGCTCGTCGCTGCGGAGGTCCACGACGAGAACTCCTGCTTGACCGCGGTATGAGAGGAATAGCCAGCGAAGAACACGTTGACGGGCGCGACCTTCGGCCCTGCGCATCGAGAACTCGCGTTGCCTGTGTGGATATAGCGCTGCGAAGGCCAGTGCCCGCCTCGGGCCGAGCGGAGGAACGGTTCGACCACCTCCCAGCTACGGCTCGCCGGGCTCAGATCGGGGTTACCGGCGCCGTCGAGCGCCCACACCTCGAAGCGGTGGGTGTAATCGCCGAGGTCATCGACGCTGACCCCGGCGTTGGGGCAGCCAAGATCGTCGGGGTCGTCGTTTAG
>JAHEXU010000249.1 GCA_023251975.1 bacterium
CTTCTGCCACGAGGGCAGGCTTCGGTTCTCGGTTGGCTTCAATCTCACCGAACCCGTCATCGCGGCGATCGACGCTCAGCCCGAGGACGCGTGGGAGCCGACGATCACCCAAGCCGGCGAGCCTGCCCTGCGCACCCGCACATATACCGACTACGAAGGGATCGAGCACGTCAAGCAGATCGATTCGTTCGTCTGTGAGCTAAGGGCGCGCGAAAAAATTACTGAGTCGATCGGCACGCCAAAGACAAGCTCCCCGGCGAGTTGTCGGGCGTGCCTCGAACCACTAGTTTATTCGCGGGTCCTAACCGCCGAGATCGATCTGGGCGCCTGGCCTGAGGGCTCTCGGCTGCTGTGCCGGCGTGAGCGAACCCAACGCGGCGAGCAACTCTCGATGCTCGAAGGTGGGGAGTGGCGCTACGCGGCCTTTCTCACCGATGTGGCGGCACCGAGCGCCGAGGACAACAAGGCGAGCGAGGATGAGGCGAGCGAGGGCCAGGCGAGCGACCTCTCCGAGCGCGACCGCCGCCATCGCGAGCACGCCCATGTGGAGCAGAGGATCCGCGACTCGAAGGCGCTCGGGCTCGCGAAGCTGCCGTTTCGCACCTTTGCGATGAACGAGGTCTGGCTCGAGCTGGTGCTGATCGCGCAAGATCTGCTGGGCTACTTCAAGGCGTTGGGCCTGGAGGGGGCGCTGGCGAAGGCGAGCCCGAAGACGCTTCGCTACCGACTGCTGCACCAGGGCGGGCGAATTTCGCGCTCGGGCCGGCAGACCCGACTTCGTCTGCAGCGCAGCTGGCCCTGGGCGAGGGATCTGCTCGCGGCCTGCCAGCGGATTGACGCCTTGCCCGCTCTCGCGGGGTAAGACCGCCTGCGAGACGGAGAGCCCGGCCGGCGCCGGGCCGTCGCGGCGTGGGCGTGGACGGTCGATCGGGTGCGTGAAGCCGCGTTTTGGTGGCGGGAGCGCCAGGCGGAGGGTTGCGCCACCCTGATTCGCTGCTGCGCGAGGGCGTGAATCGCTCGAGTGAGGTCGCTCGGCCGGATTTCACACAGTCAGCGGGCTTGATGCAAGATCTGGGCCTTGTCGCGCCTTTTCCCCGATCGCTCACCACAACGGTCTTCAGCCAATGCAGCACGGGGTGGTTTGGCATCTGCCTCCGCAGGCCGACGCCGAAGGGCCGTCTGTCCTTCATCTCTCCTATAGCTCTACTTCGTTGAATCGCCTACATGTTTCGATCCTCCTTGGTATTCGTGACGCACACGGCCGGTGCATTATCTCGTCTGAGCCGAGGCGACGAGCGCGCCGTCGGGTGTTCAGCTCGGGTCACCTCACCGGCCGGTTGCCCATCTTGCGCTTTGATGTCCCGCGGGTTGGAGCGCGATCGGCGCAGCGGGAGCGGTTCGGTGAGGATGTCGGCAAACCGCTACCCGCGGGTGGGAGCGGCGAGAGGAGATATGCTACGATGTCGCACATTATGGAGATCGGGGTCAGGGACCTACGAAATCGGACCGCGGACGTCGTCGCAGCGGTCGAGTCCGGCGAACGCGTCACGTTGACGGTGCACGGCAACGCCGTCGCCGATGTCGTCCCCCACGGCCGCAGGGCGCACTGGCTGTCCGGTGACCAACTCGCACGCGAACTCGAGTCCAGGGCGGCCGACCCAGCGCTCAGAACCGAGCTCGATGAGCTCGTCGGTCAGACGCTCGCCGACCTGTGAGCAGGCTCGGAGTCGGCCTCGCCGACACATCGATCTTCATCGCCCGCGAAGACGGCCGGCCGCTCGGAGAACTGCCCGAGCGGCTCGCGGTCTCCGTTGTCACTATCGGGGAGCTGCAGCTGGGCGTTCTGTCGGCGACTGACGCCGAAACCCGGGCTCGGCGGGCAGATACCCTTGCCCTCGCCCGGGGCGCCGACCCGCTTCCGATCAGCGAACCCGTGATGGTCACCTGGGCCCGGCTCGTCTGGGATTGCCGACGGGCCGACGTACACCGGGCGGTGAGACTGACCGATGCGCTGATTGCTGCCACAGCGATCGAGCACGGTCTCACCGTGATCACACAGGACGCGGACTTCGAAGCCCTGGCAGTCGCGAGCGACGACTTGGCAGTCGCGCGCATCTGATTAGCACCCGGTTCGACCCCCGCACACAGTCAGGCTCGGATCAGGAACAGACGCGGTCGATGACCTTTCAAGAGTGTCCGGCCGGACTCGTCCCCCGCGGTCGACCAGACGTGAACGATCCATCGGACCACGCCAGGCAGAGCCCGGCTTCGCTGCTTGGACCCACCTTCTTCGATCGGTATCGCAAGACGGATCCGGTTGGCTCATCGTGATCTCCGCGAGGACCGGCGACGCCGATCTGACAGCGGTCCGCCTCACGGCGAGATGATCGGCGACAGGGCTGTAGCAAAGTGCCACATTGCCCGGGGAGCTTCGATGTCCAGCACACATACACGGATCGATGATGAGCCCTTCGAGCTCGCCAAGGTGGTGGGCAGCATGCTGAGCCGCAGCGCCGACCAACAGGTCACGCATTGGGCGCAAATCTGTCGTGGGATCGAATCCGCGGAGGGCGTGTCGGGCCGGGCGATAGCCGAGGTCCTTGCCCAGCGATCGCGGTACGACGCGCTGAACGACAAGGAGCAGGCAATCGTGCGAGCGGAATGGGCGGAGCGTATCAAGGAGCGCCGAAGCACACTCGACATCGCGAGCGAGCTGGCCGCCGAGGGTCGGAGCTGGGTCGAACTTGACGAGCAGGGACGGGTCGTCGAGCGCGGCGTCAAGCCCGAGGGGACCGCGGCCGGAGGCTGAAGTGCCAACCCCGGTGCTTTACCTCATCGTGGGGCCCAGCGGAGCGGGAAAGACGACCCTCTTCGAGAGGGTTATAGGTCCAGAGACCGGCCTCGAGTTCGTCAACGCCGATCGGATCGCGGCCGAGCGCTGGCCCGGACGCGAGACCAGCCACGCCTACGAGGCGGCGGGGATCGCTTCGGATCGCCGCGAGCAGCTCATTTCCGCCGAGCGCTCATTCGCCGCCGAGACCGTCTTCTCGCACCCCTCGGAGCTCGAGCTGCTGAGGCGAGCTCGGGTCGCGCGGTACCGCACGTACCTTCAGATAGTCCTCGTTCCGCGCGAGCTGGCGGTCGCTCGCGTCCGCCAGCGAGTGGAGGCCGGTGGTCATGACGTTTCCCCGCAAGAAAATCGAGCAGCGCTTCGACCGGCTCTGACCGCTCGTTGCCGATGCCGTCGAGATCGCGGACGAGTCCGTCGTCTACGACAATGCCCAAGGCTCATTCGGGCTCGTGGTCCGATACGCCAGCGGACGACTGACGCGAGAGCCCCCGTGGCCCGCATGGACCCCCACGGAATTAAACCTAGATCCACCGAAAATGGCGCCGATTCCGTCCGAGCCAGGTGCTTAAATATCGTCCTAAGCAGGGCTTTTGCAGCAGACGCAACCAGCGACTGGGGCCCCGACAGGAGGACACCC
>JAHEXU010000098.1 GCA_023251975.1 bacterium
CGGAGCCGCGAGCTCGCGGAGGTGACGGGCAAGGCCAGAGGCGGTCGTCAGCCCGACCTCGAAGGCTTAGCGGTGGCAACTTCGGATTGGCGATAGCCGCGGGCCGACTGGGCCTGGATGACATGCTCGAGCTGAGCCGCATCCGGGAAGCTAGCAGCGAGACATGAGATCGCCGGAGGGGTCCCGACCGGAGCGAACGGTCGCCGGTTGTCGGAAACGCAGCTTCGGGGTGCCTTGAGGCTCCGAAGTGCTGACCAGCTCTGGCGCCGACCGCGACTGGCGAGCGACGACGGCCGAAGCCGCGGGTGATATGAGATGAGATGGTCGGCAGGAGTGCGGATCAACCGCTCCGGCTGCGACTGTCCGACCACGCTCCCGCTGGGACGTGACGAGTACGTGCTTGGATCAGCGCTACTAGGATCGGCGCGTGGCCCAGACTCGGTACGAGCGAATCGGAGCGGCGGCGGTCCTGACGATCGACCGCGAGGCGCGGCGCAACGCGGTCGATCGAATCACCGCGGGGGAACTGCTCGAGCACTTCCGGGCCTTTGAGGCCGACGATTCGGCTCGGGTGATGATCCTGACCGGGGCGGGAGGAGTCTCGTTTTGCGCCGGCGCCGACCTGAAGGCGCTGTCCGAGGCGCCCGCCGAGATTGACGACGACCTGATCAAGGCGGTGGCGGGGCGCCCCGAGGGGCCGATGGGGTTCAGCCGTCTCACCTCGACAAAACCGACGATCGCCGCGATTTCGGGCTGGTGTTTGGCCGGTGGCCTCGAGCTTGCGTTGTGGTGTGACCTGCGGATCGCGACCAGCGACTCACGGCTCGGTTACCCAGAGCGCCGCTGGGGAGTCCCGCTGATCGACGGCGGCACCCTGCGCCTGCCGCGAATCGTCGGTCTCGGACGGGCGCTCGACCTGATTCTGACCGGCCGAATCATCGCCGCTGAAGAGGCGCTGGACTGGGGGCTTCTGAGCGAAATCGTCACGCCCGGCGCCCATCTGGACCGGGCGCTTGAGTTGACCGAGAGCATCGCCGCCTTTCCCCAGCAGACGATGCTTTCGGACCGCCGGTCGGCAATTGAAGGCTCGTTGCTGCCGCTCGAGGAGAGCCTCGCATTCGAGGCCCGTCTCGGCCTCGAATCGGTCCGCAGTGGCCTCGCGGGCGCCGCCCGGTTCGCCGCCGGTGAAGGCCGCGGCGGCGCCGGGGTTTAGCGAATCAGCCGACTCCGCAGACCGGCCACTGGCCGGGACCGGAGCGCGCATAGAGGAGGGCGGCCCGATAGTCCTGCTCGGCCTCGCCAGCAGCCGCCGGGTTTCCGGATCCACCGATCCCCGCCCAGGTGGCAACCGAGAACTGGTACTTGCCGTAATAGCCAGCGGGGTTGACGGCGGCCGGGTTGCCGCCCGATTCGCAGCTGGCGATCGCCGACAAAGTGGCGCTCGAGACGCCGACCGACTCGGGGGTCGGAAAGCTCGCATCCCTCGCCGCCGATCTAGCCTGCCTAGCTCGCGACTCCAGTACCCCAGCCGCCCGGCGCAACCGCTCGGGGGCGATCGTCTGCTCATTTGGATAGAGCGGGTGATCGAACTCGACCCCGGCGCGGTGGGCGGCGGCGCGGGCATCTCGATAGCGCTCGATTGCCCGGTCGCGGAGCGCGATTTCGTCGAGGACCTGGCGGATCGCCCTACCATCCAGCCCAATCGGTCGGCCGAGTTCCGAAGTTGGGAACGCCTCGGTGTCACCGGCGCCGGAGATCGCGATCGCCGCCGCCACCGCGATCGCGGTGAGTGGGAGGATCGGACGGATCCGACGAGACATATAGGTGTTTTGGGCGGGGCGTAAGTTGGACATGATCAGCAGTTCTCCTTGTCAGGTTGTGCGTCGGTGGCCAGGCGCTGCCCTGACGGCCGCGGCGCGGCAATCAGAAGGCTTCGATGCGGTCTCGATCGGCACCAAAGCGGCGCGAAGTTGATCGAGTAGCGCCAGGCTCTGGCCCTTGTTCAGCAGCCGATCGACAAATCCTGCTGGTTCTTTAGCATTTTGTGTGTGACGTTGGTCACAGACCTAATAGACTGCCGCTCTGGCTGGCTCTGCGAAAATCCGGGAATGAAGATCCTCGCCTTCAGCGACCTGCACTGTGACCACCGCAGGGCCGCCAACCTGGTGACGCTGTCGGCCGAGGCCGACTTAGTGCTCGGGGCCGGGGACTTCGCCTCCTGCCATCGCGGCCTCAAATCAACGATCGCGGCGCTCGCGGCGATCGAGACACCGACCGTCATCGTGCCGGGAAACAACGAGACCGAATCGGCGCTGCGGGCCGCCGCCGCAGGTTGGGAGGCGGCAACCGTCCTGCAAGCGAGCTCCGTGACGCTCGACGGGGTCGAGATCTTTGGCCTCGGCGCCGGGATCCCGACAACCCCGTGGGACTGGAGCTTTGACATCGAGGAGCCCGAGGCCGCGAGGCTGCTCGCCGCCTGCCCCAATCAAGCGCTGCTCGTTCTCCACTCGCCGCCGTTCGGTCACGTCGACTGCTCGACAGCCGGCGCCCACCTCGGCAGCAAGGCGATCCTCGAGGCGATCGAACGGACCGCGCCGCGACTCGCGGTTTGCGGACACATCCACGAGTCTTGGCACACCAAGAGCATGATTGGGGAGACTCCGGTCTACAACCTCGGGCCCGACGGCACCTGGCTGGAGCTCTAGCCGGAGCCCGACGGGAGCGGATCGCTGGCACTCGGGCCGCGAGGAAGGCGTTTTCCGATGGCGGCGTCGACAGCCGAGAACAAAGACTTGCATCGAGGGCGCCGGTGCGAAAGGATCGCGGGCACTCCCTCCCCCACCCCAGGAGCATCCAGATGTCTGAGAGCCGGGCCGAACAAGCCCCAGTCGCACCGCCGAGCAAGCTACCGAAAAAGATCTACGAGGCCGAGCTTTTGCGTCTCCAGATCGAGTTGGTCGCGATGTCAGACTGGGTGAAGCGAAACGGAGCCAGGATCGCGCTGCTCTTCGAGGGTCGCGATGCGGCGGGCAAAGGGGGCGTGATCAAGCGGATCACCGAGCATCTCAGCCCGCGGGTCGCGCGGGTAATCGCGCTGCCAGCGCCGACCGAGCGCGAGGGAACCCAGTGGTACTTCCAGCGCTACGTCTCGCACCTGCCGGCGGCGGGCGAGATCACCCTGTTCGATCGCTCCTGGTACAACCGAGCGGGAGTCGAGAAGGTGATGGGCTTTTGCAGCTCCGACGAGCATCGCCGCTTTCTCCACCAATGTCCGATCTTCGAGCGGATGCTGGTCGACGACGGCATCATCCTGATCAAGTACTGGTTCTCGGTCTCCGACGAGGAACAGGAGAAACGCTTTCGCTCTCGGATCGACGACCCACTCAAGCAGTGGAAGCTGTCGCCGATGGACCTCGAATCGCAGCGTCGCTGGATCGAATACTCGCGCGCCAAGGACGAAATGTTCGTCCACACCGACATTCCCGAAGCGCGGTGGAACGTCGTCGAGTCGGAGCTGAAGCGGAACGCCCGGATCAATTGCATCTCGCACCTGCTCTCCCAGGTCCCGCATGAGGCGCGCCGGCCTGAGACGATCAAGCTGCCGGAGCGCCAGACCGATGTCGGATATCAACGCCCCCCGCGCGAGGTCAATCACTACGTCCCCGACGTGGCGGCGGGACTGGCGGCTGCCGAAAGGAAGAGCGCGGGCAAGGACGTTGACCGCTAGATTGGACGCCGAGACCTAACCAACTGACCCGAAGCGAGGATGAGAGATGGCGGACCTGACAATTAAGCGCGAGGACGAGTTTGAGGCAAGTTTCGGGGGCTCCTTCGTCCTGGTACGGCACGGCCTCGATGTCAAGTCGTTCGGGATTCAGCTGATCAAACTACCCCCG
Organism: bacterium; assembly: GCA_023251975.1. Lineage (GTDB taxonomy): Bacteria > Actinomycetota > Thermoleophilia > Solirubrobacterales > 70-9 > JAHEXU01. Next base: position 3,897 of record JAHEXU010000098.1, read on the forward strand.
AACGCCGATCAATACCCCGAGCACGATCACGCCGCCGACGGCCAAGAGGAGGTTTACACCCTGCTGGAGGGTGCGGCGACCCTGACCGTCGGAGGCGAAGAGCACGCGCTTGAGCCCGGCGTCTTCGCGCGGGTCGGCCCCAGTGAAACTCGCCAGATCACGACCACCGACAGCGCCGCCAAGTTGCTCGTAATCGGTGGCGTTCCCGGGGTTGCCTACGAGGTTTCGCCCTACTCGGTGCCGACCTCGTAAGCGGCCGCCAGATCGCGCGGCCGGACGAACCTGAGCAGTTCGCCGCAGCCCGCCCAGACCCCGTGCCAGCGCTCGACGGTGAGAGCGATCGTCGCCAAACCGCCGGTCGGGTACTTCGAATCGAGCAACGAGGCCCCTCCGGGGCCGCACAGGGCCGCGGCGAGAAACTGAATTGCGGGGTTGTGCCCGAGCAGCAGCGCTTCGTCAACCGCGTCATCAAACCCCTGGATAAGCGCGATCAGGCGGTTCGCTCCGGCACCGTAGATCGACTCCTCGAAGCGCACCTCGGGACTCGGGCAGAACAGCCCAAGCAGCGGCTCGAGGGTCTGGCGAGTCCGGCGTGATGGCGAGCTGACGATCAAACCCGGGGAGTGCCCGGAACGCTCGAAGTGGGCAGCGATCAGGACTGCCGCCCGTTCGCCACGCGGTGCCAACGGTCGATCGAAGTCGCTTTCGGCAGGCTGATCCCAGCTCGACTTGGCGTGACGCAGGAGATGAAGGATGCGCGACATCAGGCTGCAAACTATCGCGCCGTCGCGGCGCGCCCGGCTCGGCCCATTTTGGCGTCGGGACAAATACCCTTCGTCGATGACCTCAATCTCGATTCCGCGTCTGCCCGTCGTCCCCGACCCGTTGCGGCGGATCAAACTGCCGAAGGACCTCGACGCGGTCAGCACGTGGGATGCCGAAGAGGAACCGTCGAGCGCTGGCCTGGAACCGAAGCAGATCGAGTCGATCTGGAATGCGACCCGAGCGGTCTATCGCAGTGGAGTTCACCCCGGGATCGCGGTCTGCGTGCGCCGCCACGGCAAGGTTGTGCTCGACCGTTCGATCGGGCACGCCTCGGGCAATGGACCCGGCGAGAGTGGCCCGGCGGTCCTTCTTTCGCCGCAGACCCCCCACTGCATCTTCAGTGCCTCGAAGGCGGTCACGGCGATGGTTGTTCACCTGCTCGACCAGCAAGGGGCGCTTCACATCGCCGACCGGGTGGCCGACTACATACCGGAGTACTCGCGCCACGGCAAGTCGGCGATCACGATCGAGCACGTCCTCTCACACCGGGCCGGAGTCGCGAACATCCCCGGCGATGCCTTCGACCTCGACCGCGCTGGCGACGAGGAGTTCATCCTCGAGATCCTCTGCGACGCCAAGCCGACCTCGCGTCCGGGCAAGTCGCTCGCCTACCACGCCGTCTCGGGCGGATTCATCATGGCCGAGGTCGTGAAGCGGATCACCGGCAAGACGATCCGCGAGTATCTGGCCGAGCAGATCCTCGATCCGCTCGGGTTCCGCTGGACCAACTACGGGGTCGAGGACGCTGATGTCGGTGCCGTCGCCCGAGCCTACCCGTCCGGCGCCCCGACTTTGCCGCCGCTGTCGAACCTGCTGACCCGGGCGCTGGGACGCCCGGCAGACGAGATCACCGAGATCTCGAACGACCCGCGCTTTCTCACCTCGATCGTCCCGGCCGGCAACACGATCACGACCGCGAACGAGCTGTCGCGATACTTCGAGTTGCTGCGCCGCGGCGGCGAACTCGACGGCAAACGGATCTTCGAGCCGCGGACGCTGCGGCGAGCGATCAGCGAGCGGTCCTACCTCGAGGTCGACTTCACGCTTGGCTTTCCAAGCCGCTACAGCTGCGGATTCATGCTCGGCGCCCGCTATCTGAGCTTGTTCGGACCCGACACCGAACTCGCCTTTGGGCACCTCGGCTTCACCAACATCCTCGGCTGGGCCGACCCCGAACGGGCGCTCTCGGTCGCGATCATCACCTCGGGGAAGCCGATCCTCTACCCCGAGCTGCCGACCTTTTGGAACCTGATGCGAACGATCGGCGCCGCTGCGCCCAAGGTCGGACCCGAGCACCGCGCCTTCTGACTGTGATCGCGCCGAATCGGCGCAGCCGGTTTAGCCGACCCGGTCGGCGCTTCGCGATTCCTCAGCCCCGGCGGCGCGAGCCTCGTAAGCGGCCCGAACGCCGGTGTCCGGCTGGGCCAGAACCTTGTCGGCGTTGAGCGCCTTCGCGATCGCCTCACGACCGCGGCGCGGCAGCAGCATCCCGATTCGGTTGAGCGCGGCGGTTGAACGCGGCACCCAGACATCGAACCGGTTCGTCTCCAACGCCTCGACAATCGCATCGGCGACATCGGCCGGCTCAAGCTTTTTGACCCCTCTGGTCTCGTAGAGGCCGGAGCCAAGTTCGGTGTTGACGACCGCAGGCATCACGCAGGAAACCGCGATCCGATCGTGGTCGAGCATCTCGCCGTGGATCGCCTCGCTCAACCCAACCACCGCGTGCTTGGTAGCGCAATAGGTGGCACCGCCCGGGATTCCAGCCTTGCCTGCCTGCGAGGCGATGTTGACGATGTGCCCGCTACCGCGGGCGAGGAAGCGCCGCAGAGCGATTTTCGACCCGTAGATGACGCCGTGCAGGTTGATGTCGATCATCCGGTGGGCGATCTCGTCGCCCTCGTCGACCAACGGGCCGATCGGCATGATCCCGGCGTTGTTAATGATCACATCCATCGCTCCGAGCGCCGACTCGGTCTGATCGATAAAGCTCTCAAAGGAGGCGCGATCGGTCACATCGACGCCGAAGGCGACGGTCCCCCCACCGATCTCGGCGGCCGTCTGGGCAGCCAGGTCGGCGTCGATATCGCCGATTGAAATCTTCGCTCCCTTGCGAATCAGAGCCTCGGCGGTCGCCCGACCGATTCCGCGCGCTCCGCCGGTGATCGCGATCACAAGCCCCGCGATCGACTTCTGCTGCTTTGCCATTCCCAGTCTCCTCCTCTTCACCTGATGGCGCCGGATTGGCGGTCAGCCGCATCTTGGCATCCGGGCCACAACCCCGGCTGGTCACCGGCCGCTCGGCAAGTCAGCGACCGCGGCCGCCGGAAGCATCAGCTCGGTCGGGACGGCACGACCGCGCAGGGTTGCCGTCTCGTGGTAGCTCCACATACTCGCCTCGGCGCCGCTGGCGGCATCGACGATGCGTCGAGACGCCAGCACCCGGGCTGGCACCTCCTTCGCCAGCTCGGTCAAACGCGCCGCCTCATTGACCGGGTCGCCGATCACCGTGTATTCGTAGCGGCGCGGCTCGCCGATGTTTCCCGCAACCGCAGGCCCGAACGAGACCCCGATGGCCGCCTCTGCCCCCTCGAGCTCGGCCGCGAGGCGCAACCCGAGCACTCGGGCGGCGGCAAGCGCCGACCCAGCCGGATCGGCAACCGCGACCGGAGCCCCGAACACCGCCAGCGCCGCATCGCCCTCGAACTTGTTGATCCAGCCACCGTGTTGGTCGATCACCGAAATAACAACCGCGAAGTACTCGTTGAGCAATTCAACGACCTCGGAGGCGGGGCGGGCGGCGGCGATTTTGGTCGAGCCAATGATGTCGACGAACAGGATCGCAACCTCGCGGACCTCGCCGCCCATCGCAACCTCCCCTTCCAACGCCGTCCGAGCGACATCCTGACCGACCTGTCGGCCGAACAGATCGCGGATTCGCTCGCGCTCGGCGAGGCCCTCGGCCATTCGGTTGAACCCGCTCTGCAAGAGGCCGAGCTCACTGCCGTCGTAAACCGGGACGCGGGCATCAAAGTCCCCCTCCTCGACCTGGGCGAGCGCGTGGCGCACCGCGTTGACCGGATCGGCGGCGGCTCGGGCCGACAGCAGGGTGACGACGAACCCGACGATCAGACCGGCCAGGCCAAGCCCCAGTACCGCGACCGAGAACTCGACTCGGTTGTAATCGTTTTCAAGCAGCGCCGAGAGGCCGACCAGCATCAGCCCGACCACCGGGACCGCGGTTCCCAGCGCCCAACCAGTAATCGTCCGAGCGATAATGCCCGGGGCGACCGGGCGACGCAGCGCCGCACCGGAGAGGGCACGGGCGGCTGGTCGGCGCAGGGTTCGCTCGGTCAGAAGGTAAGCGACGGCGGCGGTCCCGAGGCCGCCGAGAACAATCGTTACACCGAGCCGCAGCCCCAACTCGAGCGAGTCGATCAGCGCGTCGAGGACGCCAAAAAGAAGCGCCGCCAGGGTCCATAACGTCATCTGGACTCGAACCACGAACAGCGGCGCCCGCAGGATCGCGCGCTGCTCGTCGGGTTCAGCGGCGCGGTCCTCGCGCAGCCAATCGCGCGCCTTGCCAAGGCCGCGCAGCGCCCACCGATAGCCGATAAAGCCACCGAGGACGATCCCGAGACCGCTCGCCCCGAGGTTGATCGCGGTGGTCGAGCCGGCGGCGGCGACATCGCGTGTCGGCAGCAAGAGCAGTGCGATCGCGACCACGATCCCGGCGCCGATCAGGTTGGCGCCGATCAGAACGCTCAAAACCTCGAAGTGGATCTGGCGCTCGGCGCGGCGGCCCGGTCGAGCCGCGAAACGGGCAACCGAACGAGCCTGCCGGTCCGCTCGGCGCGGCGATCTGCCAGGGCGAGCCATCGGGTCAATCGCCGGCGGGGGATCCGATCTCGACCGGCTTGCCCTGGCGGGACTCGAGGAAGAACGGGTCATGGGCACAGATCAGATCGACCAGGTCGCCGCGAGCCTCGGCCAACTCGCGCAGACGCGCTTGGTTTTGGCTTCGATCGGCGCCGTCGTAGCCGATCAGCGCCTGCATCGCCCCAAGCCCGGGGGGCGCATACGGCGGGCGCTCAAGTTCGTGATGGGAGAAGAATGCGTCACCGCAGTGCAACAGCCAACCGTCGCCCCGATTGACCGCGACCCCGCAGTGGCCAGCCGAATGGCCGGTCAGCGGGATCAGGGCGATCTCGATGTCAAGGCCTTCGATAACCCTGACGCTTTCGAACCCGAACCAACGATCGCCGCCACAACCGTAACGAACCCAATCCGGACCGTGGGCAAAGTGGGACGGGATGTAGCGAAGGCGCTCTCGCAGCGGCGGTTTCAGCGCGATATCCAGCTCGGCGCCAAAGACGTGGACCGAAGCGTCGGGGAAATCGGGCAAGCCGCCGGAATGGTCTAGATCGAGGTGGGTGCAGACGATGTGCCGCAGATCGGCGGGTGTGTAGCCGAGTTGGGGGAGGCGGTGCAGGGCGGTTTCCGCCAGGTCACAACGCGGCCGCGAGATTGCGACAAAAGGGCGACCGAGCCGCTTTGGCTGGCGGCAATCCTCGCTGCCAAACCCGGTATCGACCAAAACCAACCCGTCGTCGGTCTCGATCAAAAGCGCATGGGCGCACAACTCGCTGGTCGCGGTCCAGCCGCCGCTACCGGTCAAAAACCGCGCCCCGCGCGGGCACATCGTGGCCAGATTGAGATGGTGCAGCAGCGCCATCGTCGCTCAGCGGCCCCGCCACACCGGCGGACGCTTCTCGGCGAAGGCGGTCGCCCCCTCCTTGGCGTCCTCAGAGACGAACACCGGCCCTGCGATCTCGCCCTGTTTCGTCCACGCCTCCTCGACGCTCCAGTCGTGGGTCGAGGCGACGATTTGCTTCGACGCCCGGACCGCCAACGGCGCATTTGGCGCGATCGCGGCCGCCAGCTCAAGTGCGGCATCGAGGGCTCCTTGCGGCTCGGCCAGCCGGTTGACGACGCCGAGTTCGTAAGCGCGTTCGGCGCCGATCGGGTCGCCGGTCAGCGCCAGCTCCATCGCGACGTGATACGGGATCCGCTTTGGCAGGTGGATCAGCGCCCCGGCCGCCGCGACCAGGCTGCGCTTGACCTCCGGAATCCCGAAAATCGCCTGCTTCGAGGCCACGATCAGGTCGCAAGCCAAGGCGATTTCAAAGCCACCGGCCAGGGCGTAGCCCTCGACCGCCGCAATCAGCGGCTTGGCGGGCGGTCGCCGGGTCAACCCGGCAAAACCGCGATCAGCCAGGAAGGCCGACTCGCCGCGAACGAACGCCTTCAGGTCCATTCCGGCGCAGAAACTGCCGCCAGCCCCGGTCAGGATCGCCGCGACCAGCGAATCGTCACCGTCAAGTTCGTCCATCGCCGCCGAAACACCCTCTGCCAGCGCCGCATTGACGGCGTTCTTTGCCTGTGGCCGATTCAAGGTGACAACCAGGACGCGATCGCGCCGCTCGCTCAGGACCGCCTGTTCACTCATCTCCAACTCCTCCTCGTTCGCGAATTCAACCCGGCCAGCTTACGAGTTGGCTCGCTGGCGGGACCCGGAGCGGCGTCGCCCCGGATAGGCTTCGCCGATGGACCTTCTCCCATGGCGTCTGATCGGGGTTGGAGCAGTTGGCGCGGCGCTTGCCGGCTGGGCGGCGGCGCAGCGCTTCGACCGCGCCAAAATCGAAGCCGATCCGAACCATCAGGCGCTGTTTACCGCGCTCGACGCCCCGCACCGGGAAGTGACGGCGAGCGACGGAACTCGACTGGCGGCACGAAGCTTCGGGCCGGCCGACGCGCCGACGATCGTTTTCGCCCACGGTTGGACCTGCTCCGACGAGTTTTGGAAGCTCCAGGTCGAGTCACTGCGGCGGCACCGACGAATCGTCCTCTACGACCAGCGCGGCCACGGCAAGAGCGGGCGGGCGGCGGGCGGCGATTACTCGATCGAGGCATTTGGCCGTGACCTCGACTCGGTGCTCGATGCCTTTGTCCCGGTCGGCGAGAAGGCGCTCTTGGTCGGGCACTCGCTCGGCGCAATGACGATCGCAGCCTGGGCAAAGGACAATCCGGAGGTCGGGAATCGAGCCTCGGGCGCAGTTCTGTGTAACACCGGGGTCGGCGATTTGATCAGCGAATCGCTGGTTGTCGAGGGGATCCCGCACCGGCTCGATCGCCTGCAACGAATCGTCGGCGAGGCGATCCTGCGAGCCCGGGCTCCGATCCCCTCCTTCTCGGCCCCAATCAGCTACCGCTTGATCGGCTACGCCGTCGTCGGCCCCTGCGCCACCCCGGCGCAAATCGCCTTTTGCGAACGCCTGGTGCTCGAGTGCCCGCCCGGCGTCAGGGCGTCGGTGGGCGGGACCCTTTCCAAACTCGACCTCTGTGCCGGACTGGCGGGACTGAGCGTCCCGACGCTTTTGATCTGCGGCGAATGCGACCGATTGACCCCGCCGGTGCACGCCGCGCAAATGGCCGCGAAACTGCCCAACCTGGTCGAGCTGATCGAGATCGAGAGGTCGGGGCATATGGGGCCGATCGAGTTCCCCGACCGGTTCAACTCGCTGATCGAAGAGATGGCCCGCTCCAGCAGCGTCGCGGAAGTACTCGTCGCTGCTTGAGAGGACCGGTTAGCTTGTTGATGGCACGGATAAGAGCCGGGAAGAACAAGTTCCGCCAACGAATGCGGATGGAAGGACGAGAATGAGATTCTCATTGGGGACATGCAGCCTCGCCTGCACGGCGATCATTGCAACGGCAGTACTGGGCACGAGCATCGTTTCGGGAGCAACCGCCCCGATCACCGGGGACTACGCGGAATGCCCGTTCACCCCGGGCGGCGCCGCGCTGCAAGGGGATGACGCAAACGACGCGATCGACGGGACCGGGGGCACCGATTACCTGCGTGGTGGCGGTGGTGGCGACACGCTTCGTGGACTTGCCCTGGCGGATTGCCTGTTCGGTGAATCGGGACAGGATTCGATCGACGCCGGTGACGGACAGGACATCGTTTCCGGCGGCAACGGCGCCGACGCGGCGCGTGGCAACGCCGGAGCGGACAGCCTCAACGGCGACGGCGGCGCTGACTTGGTCAGCGGCGGCAACGGCCCTGACGCGCTCAACGGCGGCAGCGGGGCCGACGTGATTCGCGGCCAGGCGGGCAACGACGAGCTGAGCGGCGGTCGCGGGATCGATCGACTGCTTTGCGGCAACGGCCACGACATCGCCCATCCCGGACGCGGCGACCACGTCTCGAGATCGTGCGAGGTCGTCAGGTAGCACTGCCAAACCGACTCGACGGCTCATGGTGGAACAGCCGTGAGCTGACCGTCACCGGGGGCGCCGGCTTCCTCGGCTCCGCAGTCGTGCGGGCTGCCGAGGCGGTCGGCGCCACGGTGCGGGTGCTGCGCCGCGCCGAGCACGACCTGCGCGATCCCGCCGCCGCGGTTACGGCGCTGGCCGGGTCGGACCTGGTTGCCCACCTGGCGGCTGATGTCGGCGGGATCGGCTACAACGCCCGCCGTCCCGGCCAGATCTGCCACGCCAATCTGTTGATCGGCGCCAACGTCTTTGAGGCGGCGCGCCTCGGCGGCGCGCGGAGCATGGTCGCGGTCGGCACCGCCTGCTCGTACCCTGCCGAGACCGAACCTCCGTTTCGCGAAGTTGACCTCTGGTCGGGATATCCCGAGGGCGCCAACGCCCCCTACGCGATCGCAAAGAAGATGCTCCAGGTCCTGTCCGACGGATACCGGCGCGAGTATGGCTTTGACTCGTCGGTCCCGATCCTGACCAACCTTTACGGGCCGGGCGACAACTACGACCCGGAGGATTCGCACGTCGTCGCCGCGATGATCGCCCGATTCTGCGACGCGGTTGGCGGCGGCGCGAATTCGATCACCCTGTGGGGCAGCGGCGCCCCGAGCCGCGACCTTCTCCATGTCGATGATGCCGCCCGCGGTGTCCTCCTGTGCCTGCAGCGAGCGCCGGGGTCGGAACCGATCAACCTCTCCTCGGGTCGCGAGACAACGATCCGCGAACTGGCCGAACTGGTTGCCGCGGCGACCGACTTCGAGGGGAGGATCGATTGGGACCCCGAACGCCCGGATGGCCAAATCCGGCGATCGCTCCACCCCGGCGAGGCAATCGAGCGGCTGGGATTCGCCGCAACGATCGGGTTGCGCGACGGGATCGCGGCAACGGTCGAGGCGTTCCGCAACGGGTCGTCGGGCTGATGAGGCAACGTTCGCGATCGGAGTTCGAGCGCATCTACGAGGCGGAGGTCTTCTCGGTTTACGGCTTCATCGCCTACCGTGTGCGGTCGCGCCCCGAAGCCGAGGATCTGACCCAGATGACCTTCGAGCGGGCGCTCAATGCCTGGGACCGGTTCGACCCGGCGCGCGGCTCGGCGCGCGGCTGGCTGTTCACGATCGCCCGCAACCTGGTGATCGACCACCTCCGTAGCGGTGCGGCGGCCGAGCCGGTCGAACTTGAGTCGGCCGCGGCGCGGCACGACGGCGCCCTGATCACACCCGCGCTCGAGGAGTCGGCCCAACTCGGGTTGGACCCGGCGCTCGAAAGCGCGCTGGCGTCGCTGAGCAGCCGCGAGCGCGAACTGATCGCGCTGCGCTTCGGAGCCGAGCTGAACG
>JAHEXU010000099.1 GCA_023251975.1 bacterium
TCCACCAGGTCGCGTAGGTCGAGAACTTGTAGCCGCGCCGGTGGTCGAACTTTTCAACCGCCCGGATCAACCCGAGCGAGCCCTCTTGGATTAGATCCAAGAAACTCAGCCCTCGCCCCAGATAGCCCTTCGCGATCGAGACCACCAGGCGCAGATTCGCCTCGACCATGTGGCGCTTTGCCTTCATGTCGCCACGTTCGATCCGCTTTGCCAGCTCAACCTCCTGCTCGGCAGTGAGCAACTGGACTCGCCCGATCGAGCGCAGGTAGAGCCGCAGACAGTCGAGACTTGGCTCGATCGTCAGGTCGACCGGATCGGGCGGGCGCCCCTCCTCGTCATCCTCCGAGGCGGACGCGCCTTGGCTCGGCGTCGGCTCGCTGGCTGCCGGGACCGGCAACTCGCCGTCCTCGCCAAGCACTTCGATCCCGGACTCGACCAGATACCCGTGCAGGTTGGTGACCTGCTGTTTGGTCACCTCCACCTCCTCGAGCGTCCGGGCGATCTGCGAGTAGCGCAAAAACCCGCGCTCCCGCCCCACCGCGATCAGCTCCTGTAGCTCCTCACAATCAAAAAACGGGACCTGCTCGGCCCCGTCGATACTCCCGTCAATTTCGTGCTCGATTCGCGGCGATGGTCCCAAGACCACCCCGACATCGTCCAACACCGCAGTTTCCCCTGAGATTCGCAACCCTATTCCCCACTTCCTGGTCTCTTACGCCATCCGGCGCCAACTAACTCGGAAACGATCATACCCCCGACTACCAGCGCGGTATGTGACAGTCGGCACCGAAGGGCACCGATAACCTTGCCAGATGCCCCCGGCGCTCGACAGCAGTCCCCGCTCCCACGTCCCCGATGTCCAGGCTGGCCTTCCCGCCACCCGGATTAGCCTAACCCGGGTCGGGGTGACCAAGGTCGAGAAGGTGATCCGGGTGCAAGGGAACCTCTACTTCGCCGGGCTCGAGTGCTTCGTCGATCTGCGCCCCGATCAGGCGGGCGCCCACATGTCGCGTTTCGAGGAGGTCGTCAACGAGGCGATCGACGCGGTGGTTGCCCACGAATCGCTGCGGGCCGAAGAGCTGGCGGCGGGGATCGCCGAGCAGGTTCGACAGCGCCAAGCCGGTCTGCGCGCCGAGGTGACGATCGAGGCTCGCTACCCGGAGACGGTGCCGACCCCGCAGACCGCCAACTCGACCCAGGAGATCTACGTCCTGTTTGGGACCGCGGTCGCTTCTGAACTCGGCACCCGGACCGTCACCGGGGTGCAGGCACAAGGTATGACCGCCTGCCCGTGCGCCCAGGAGTTAGTCGGCGCCCGCGCCCGCGACCGGCTCGCCGCCGCCGGTTACGACCCCGACCAGATCGACGAGATCATCTCCTGCGTCCCGGTTGCGACCCACAACCAGCGCGGCATCGGCACCCTCCATGTCGGCTGCCCTGAAAACGCCGAAACCACGATCGAGGCCCGCGATCTGCTGCGGATTGTCGAGTCCTCGATGTCGTCGGAGATCTACGAGCTGATGAAACGCGCCGACGAGCGCTCGGTCGTCGAGAAGGCTCATGCCAACCCGCGCTTTGTCGAGGACTGCGTCCGCGAGATGATTCGCCAGGTCGCCGAGGGCTACCCCGAACTGGCCGCCAACGGCGGCTTTGTGATGGCCCGCCAGGAGAACCTCGAGACGATCCACCGCCACAACGTGGTCGCCGAGCGCAGCGGCGACCTCGCCGAGATCGTTCGTGAGCTTGCAACCGCCGAGCATTCCCGCCACCACCGCTCGATCCGCGAGTGGCTGACGGCCCCCGACGAGAGCGGGCGGGCCGCCGATCAATCGGCCAAATAGCGGCGCATGTTGAAGAAATAATCGGCGCCCGAGATCACCGTGATCGCGACCGCGGCGTAGACCAAAAGGTCGACCCCGAGCGGTGCCGGGTCGGTCGCGATCAGGGCGAAAATCGCCCCGATTTGGAGCGTCGTCTTGACCTTGCCGAGCCAGTTGGCGGCGACCACGATCCCCTGCTCGACCGCCAGGGTGCGAAGCCCGGTGATCGCGAGTTCGCGGCTGATAATTACCATCGCGACCCAGGCCTCGACGCGATCGAGCGAGACCAGCGCGACCAGCGCCGCGACCACCAGTAGTTTGTCGGCGAGCGGATCCATCAACTTGCCGAAGTTGGTGATCTGGTTGCGGCGCCGCGCGATGTAGCCGTCGAGGCCGTCGGTTGCGGCGGCGAGCGCAAACACCACCGCCGCGATCACGTCACCGTCGGAGATCTCGGCAAGCAGCGCGACCACCACCACCGGGACCGCGACGATCCGCAACAGCGTCAGCGTATTCGGCAAGTTCATCGGCACCACAATCGGTGATACTAGGCGCGTCGTGGCAGTCGACTACGTCTACCGACTCGAACAGCCGCACCGTCGGGGGATGCTGGCGCGCGTCTGCGCGACGATCGCCGAGGCTGGCGGACTGATCGGGGATGTCGTCACGGTCAAAGTAGGGCGCGACCGTTCGATCCGCGACGTTTCGATCGAGGTTCGCGACCACGGGGCCGCCAAGACGGTGGCGGGATCGCTCGGTCTGCTCGAAGGGGTCCGGGTGATCTCGTTTTACGATCGCTCGATGGCAGCGCACGAGGGCGGCAAGCTGGCCGTCTCGGCGCGGCGCTCGATGCGAACCCTCCAGGACATGCGCGATGTCTACACGCCCGGGGTGGCGCGGGTCTGCAGCGCGATCGCCGAACAGCCTTCGCTTGCCAACCGCTACACGATGATCGGTCGGACGATCGCGATCGCCACCAACGGAACCAGGGTGCTCGGCCTCGGCAACATCGGCGCGGTTGCCTCGATGCCGGTGATGGAGGGCAAGGCGATGTTTTATGACCAGATGGCGGGAATCTCGGCGATGCCGATCCTGATCGACACCGAGGACCCCGATCAATTCGTCGAGACGGTGCTGCGAATCGCCCCGACCTTCGGCGCGATCCACCTCGAAGATATCCGCGTCCCCGACTGCTTCGAGATCGAGGCGAGGCTGATCGAGGCGCTCGACATCCCGGTGATGCATGACGATGTCCACGGCACCGGGGTGGCGGCGCTGGCGGCGGCGCTGGTTGCCTGCGACGTTGTCGGGCTCGCGATCGGAGCGGCAACCGTCGGGCAGGTCGGGCTCGGGGCCGCCGGGTTCGGGATCGCCTCGATGATGGTCGCGGCCGGGGCAAAGACGGTACTCGCCTCCGACCCCGATCCGAACTCGCACCCCCGAGCGATCGCTGCGGGGATGCAGATCGCCCCGTTCGACGAGGTCATGGCGCGCTCCGACGTGGTCGTTTTGACGACCGGGGTCCCAGGGCTGGTCCGCCCCGAACAGGTCAAGCCGGGGTCGGTCGTGATGGCGCTGACCAACCCTGAGCCGGAGATCACCCCGAGCGACGCCGAGGCGGCGGGCGCGGCGTTTGGCGCCGACGGCACGATGGTCAACAACGTGCTCGGGTTCCCGGGAATTTTTCGCGGCGCGCTCAGCGTCGGGGCACGGCAGATCTCGACGCCGATGAAGCTCGCGGCCGCACGCGCGATCGCCGGCCTGACCGAGGCCTCAGAGCTGGTGCCCGACGCGCTCGACCCGGCGGTCCATGCGACCGTCGCCGAAGCGGTGGCGGTGGCGGCCTGCGAGGCGGGCCTGGATCGTCCCCAGCGAGTCCCGGCCGGGCTGTAGGGAAAAGGGGTCCGGTGGCGAGCGACCTTGCGGCCGCCAAAACCTCGTCGAGCATCGCTTTGGTGGGCCGATCGGTGAAGGTGTTTTGCTGGGACGGGTGGTAGCAGCCGAGCAACCGCTGGTAGGCCTCGGGGAGCGCCGCGCCGGTCCCCGGTCCGCGGATCAGCCACCTCATATCAAGCACCCCAGCCTGCGCGGGCCGGGCAGTCGACTCCGCGGCCCCACGGCTGCGGCTCCATTGCCTCGAGGCCTCCTTCGCGGTAGCGGTGCGCCACTGATGGGGCGCACGCGGCGTGGTGAAGGGTGTCCGGAGAGCCGGATGCGGGAGAACCTCACGTCCCGGTTCGAGGTGACGGCGGGAGGCATCGGTTCTCGTAATTCTGCGCGAAGGGGGTTGTGACCCGGCCCGGGATGCCTGGTAGCGTCTCGGTTCGCAGACGAGGACATGGAGCCTCCCGCCGACCCTCCCTACACCGCGAGGACGAAGACACCGGTTGGGCCGCTACGCCCTGGCCACGGGCCGGTTCGTATCTCGGCCTCGTCCTTCTGGGTCCGAGCGGGCCGCCCTGGCCAGGGAGCGCCGCGGTGGGCACGTTTCGCGACCCGCGCCCGATCTGCACGGGCAAGCTCGCCAAGCGCACCGAGTTCGGCTAGGTGCAGCAGATCTGTGAGATAACCGCGCGACGGGCGCGGGTAAGGGCTCCCGAAAGAATAAGTGCGTCATTTAGGCGATCGAGGAGCGAGCGGGGCGGTGCCGACGTGAGGCCGTAATAGCAGCGCTATTGCGGTCTTGCGGCGGTGCAGCATCCGCGACGCTGATCGGCCGCGTAAAGGCGCAGTTATTCTTTCGGGGCCCTAAGTGCTCCCGCCATCGACCTCGGCCACGCCCGGCAACCCGGGCGAGACCGAGCTCGCCAGCCCGGCTTGACGCGCTTGGGCTTTCGGATCCGCGAGGCCGTGTTCGACGGCTTCTCTACCAAGAATGCGACCGTCCCCGCCACCATCATCCGCGATTACCTACGGCGGATCCGCCGCGCCCCGGACTCGTGCCGTCGCCATTTCGCCGCGCCTTGTCCAAAGCTCGCCCGAATGACATCGGAGCCTCGAGCGCCATCGCACCGATCCTGGGATTGCGGGCTTGGCTAGGCGCCGATGTACGGCTACGCCGCCGCCGACTTTGCGGCTGCGAAGACCTCGTCGAGCATCGCTTCGGTGAGTCGGCCGGTGAAGGTGTTTTGCTGGGACGGGTGGTAGCAGCCGAGCAGCCGGTACCCGGCAATCGAGACATCAGCGCCGTGGCTGAACTTTGGCTTGGGGCGCGGGGCGGGGTGACCCAAGGCGACGAGGGCGTGCAAGGTCCCATCCCAGGCAAATCCGCCGAGCGCGACGATTACGCGAAGCGCGGTGAGAGCGGCAAGCTCGCGCTCGATGTATCCGAGGCAGGCGTCTCGCTCGGCGACGGCTGGGCGGTTGCCGGGTGGGGCGCAATGGACGACCGCGCTAATCCGGACCCCGTTCAGGGCGAGGCCGTCGTCGCGGTCGATCGACCCGGGTTGATTGGCGAGGCCAGCCCGGTATAGGGCGGCGTAGAGCCAATCACCGGAGCGATCTCCCGTGAACATGCGGCCGGTTCGGTTGGCTCCATGGGCCGCCGGGGCGAGACCGACGATCGCAATCGAGGCCTCGGGATCGCCGAAGCCGGGCACGGCGCGTCCCCAGTAGCGCCCGCTCCAGGCGGCAAAGCGGGGCGGTGGCGTGGTGGCGCAGGCCTCGCGCCACTCGACCAGGCGCGGGCAGCGGCGGCACTGCGAAACCTCGTGATCGAGCGCCGACAGTTCAGCCGCGGCGATCGTCCGGCTCACAGCTCGGCGAGCGACTTCGGTGCGCCGTGCTGGGCGAGGTGCACCCAGCGTGCGACCGACGGGACCCCGTGGCGCAGCACGAACAGCATGTAGAAACCGGGCGGGGCGATGTTGGCGTTGGCCGGGGCGCGCAGGTTCATCCCTCGATCGTCCAGGCTTCGGCGTCGCAGCGGGACCAGTCGCTGGCTCATGTCGACACCGTGGGTTGCGGAACCGGGCGAGACCAAGACGGCGCTGGTCGCACCTCGCGCTATCACCCCGAACCGTCGACCGTAGGCGAGCCGCTTCGAGACGGCGCGAATCCGCGGACGGGGGCCCTTGAAGAGGTAGGGCGGGCTGTAGATCTCGGCTTTGTCGGAGGTCGAGAAATCGCCCGGATTTGCCGGGGTGTCGCCGTTTGAGTACGGGTGATGGTCATCACCGGCCGAGAAAACGCGGCCGTCGGGCAATAGCAGCGCGGTCGAGTGATAGGAGCGATCCTCGCGCTGCGAGGGGCCGAGCCGCCAGCTCGACGTTTTTGGGTTGTAGAGCTCGACCCGGCGGCGCCGGGCGGTTGCGTCGGTCGTCCAACTGCCCTCCGCCGGGCTGTAGCCGGTGCCGCCACCGATCGCGACCATCGTCCGATTTGGCAAAAGGACGGTGTTTTGATAGCTGCGGCTGACGGCCAGCGGCGCCCACGGCTTCCATCCCTGCTCGTGCTCGGAGACATCGAAGATCTCGGTCGTGTTGGTGGCAGCCGAGGCAGCACCGGAGGCGTCGCCGGGGAAGCCGCCGATCTGGACGACGCCATCGGAGCCCGCGGGCCCGCGCGGCAGCAGGACGGCGTTTCCGCCGGTCCGGCCCTGTGAGGCGGGGGCGGGCCAAGCCGACCAGGTGAAGCTGTGGGTATCGAGGACTCGGGTCGCCGCGAATTGGTTCGGCCCGGCGAGCAAGACGTTGCCGTCGGGCAGGGTGAACAGGTGCGGGTAAAGCGCCGTCGTCAGCGCCGCACTCGGCGGGTTGGCGATCGTCCCGCGCGAGCCCGCGGTTGCGCCGGGGGTGAAGACTTCGACATCATCGTTGTACTGCTTGCCCGGCGCCTGGTCGGTGAAGCCGGAGACGATAACGGTGCGGCCATCACCGAGCAGCACCTGGCTCGGATACCAGCGACCGGCCGCGTTGTCGACCTGGCGGGTGAACTGCTCGGTTTTGGGGTTGAAGGTGAAGATCGTCTTGGCGCCCGCGTATTGGGTGTACTCGCTGCCCGGCGCGGGCCAGCGCAGGTTGCCGCCGACGATCAAAACCTCGTCGTCGGCCAAAAACGACTGGCCGGCGCAATAGAACGGGGTCGGATCGTCGATCCCGTCGCCGTCCCAATCGGCGAAGGTCGGTAGCTGGAGGGGGTGGATCGCGGCGCTGCGATCGCCGCGCCGGGGATCCCAGATCGCGGCGAGGCCGTCGTTACCTCCGGTGTATCCACCGGCGCCGTCGGGCCGGTATGGCGGATAGCCCCAACACAGGACCTTGCCGTTATGAAGCAGCGCCGAGTGAATCGCGTAGTTGGACAGCGTGAAGTAGGACTCGGTCCAACGCCCGACCTGCGAGGGCTTGCCGCCGGTCCACTTGTTGGCCGGGGTGACCTGCGGCTGGGACCCGGGACCCGAGCGCTCGGCCGCGGCGGCGGTCTGGCGCATCGCCAGATGCTCGGCGGCGTGCTCGGGGCCGAGCGTCTCCAGCTCGGCCCGATAAAGAGGGTCGATCTCCGCAGGGAGCAGGTCGGTGAACGGCCCCAGCGCAAATTCGTCGCCACCTGGCTGCGCGTCAGCGAGGCCGATCGGACCGACGACGAGCAGCAAACACGCCAAAAACACGATCAGCACCGCCCCTACGATCCCTGGAAGGGACATCCTTGCCGGGTTCGGCTGCATCTGCCGTCAGGTTACGCGATCAGCCCCGGGCACCGCAACCGGAAATCTGTCCAGTCCGCGAGCGCCGAGCGAGCGCGGGGATCTCGGCTACCCTGGACGGTCGGCGATGGATCAAAGCGAACGACAGAGCCTGCGCAAGCTCGCGATCGTCCCGGCGCTCAACGAGGAGGAGATGGTCGGTCGGGTGGTCCGTGACATCAAGCGCCAGGCGCCCGACTTTGATGTCGTCGTGGTTGACGACGGTTCGGTCGACGCAACCGCGCTGCGCGCCCACGAAGCAGGTGCGTTCGTGATCCGCCACCCGTTCAACCTCGGGATCGGCGGCGCGATGCAATCCGGCTACAAGTTCGCCGCCCGCGGCGGATACGATGTCGCGGTCCAAATCGACGGTGACGGGCAGCACAAGCCCGAATACATCGATCCGATGCTTTACGAGTTGCGGACCGGCTCCGAGGCCGAGATGGTGATCGGCTCGCGATTTCGCGATGACCCCGGCTATCGGGTCCCAATCGGCCGCCGCGCCGGCAACCTGGTATTTGCGCTGGTCCTGACGACGATTCTGCGGCAGCGCATCACCGATCCAACCTCGGGCCTGCGGATGACCGACCGCAAGGGGATCGAGCTTTTTGCCCGCGACTACCCCCACGATTACCCCGAGGTCGAGGCGATCTTGATGTGCCACCACCACAAGCTGACAATCCACGAGGTCCCGGCGAAGATGAACGCGCGCGGCTTTGGCACCTCCTCGATCGACTACCCGCGCTCGGCCTATTACATGGTCAAGGTCCTGCTGGCGATCCTGGTCGGACTGATGCGGCGAACCGCGATCCCTGCCGAAACCCTGGCCCACGAACAGGTCCGTAGCGGACCGGTTACCTCGGCCGCCTCCTCCTCGTCTGACACCGGGGAAATCGAGGCCATCACGGCGAGTTCGGCGCGCCGATGATCGGGCTACTCGCGGTCACAAAAAGCTCGCACCTCGATCCGACCCTGCGGATCGTCGCAATCGGGAACAGCATCTTTTTGTTCGCGCTGATCCTCGACTTGGTGCGACGTCGCCGCCTGGTCGAACGCTATGCCCTGATGTGGCTGCTGGTCGGGGCGGCGCTGCTTTTGCTGTCGGCCTGGAGTGGACTGCTCGAGACCGTCGCCGATCTGATCGGGGTAGGAACGCCGAGCAACTTCCTGTTCGCGGCCGCGCTCGGCGCCACCTTCCTGTTGCTGCTGCACTTCTCGGTCGCGACCTCGCGATTGGGCGAGGAGGTCAAGATCCTCGCCCAAGAGGTGGCGCGACTCGACCAGGAGCTGCGGGCCGAGCGCGGTGAGATGCCGGCCGCGGCCGACCCCGGTGCCCAACCGATCCGCGACCCGCCGCAATCAGCCGCCGAGCAAGAACAAGACGGCGCGCCAGTAGCTGGCTAAAAGCGCCGCGACCGGGCGGCTGCGAGCGCCGGCGCCGAGAAACTCAGAGTCGAGCTTGGCGGTCAAAAGGGCGGCAAACCGCGCCGGGTCCGGCGCGCCGAGCGGACCCGGCGCGCCGACAGCGCGGATCTCGTTTCGCTCCCGGCGCAATCGCGGCAACGCCCGCAGCGCGTCGCGATCGGCCCTCAGCTTGTCGGCTCCCCAGCCACCGATCAGCGCAACCGCCAACAGCGCCAACTCGGTTGCCGCCAGCGCTGGCACCAGCGCCACCAGGAGCCGGGTCGGATAGGTGCGAACAATCGTCGCCCAGCGGTTTCGCTCGAGGAAGTACCACTTCTGCGAACCCTTCTCAAAGCGGTAGTCGTGATCGACCCGAGCCCGCGGCTCGAGCCCGACGCGATAACCGCCGAGCCACAGCCGCAGCCCCAACTCGGTGTCCTCGTGGTAGAGGAAGTAGTCGGCGCTGAAGCCGCCCAGCTGGCGCCAAGCGGTCGCGGTCACGACCAGCGCCGCCCCGGAAGCGAAGGTCACCTCGGTCGGCTGAGTCGGCGCCTCCTCGATCGGCCGCGCCGCCCCACCCGCCCAGGCGATCGCGGTGAAGTGGACGACCCCGCCCCAAGCGTTGACGACCCGCCCCTGCTCGGCGCTGATCAGCGGCTGCCACGAATCCCAGCCGCGGCGCTCCAGCCAGGGCAGCTCGATCGCGTCGCGAAAGCCCGGCGCAACCGCGGCATCGGGATTGAGGATCAGCAGGAGATCGCCGCTGGCGGCCGCTGCCCCAACGTTGACGGCCGCTCCGAAACCGGTGTTTTTGGATTGCTCAACCAACCTCGCGTCGGGGCACAGCCGGCGCACCAGCGCACAGGTATCGTCGGATGATCGGTTGTCAACGACGATCAACTCGTCGCCGCCTCGCAGCTCCCCGCAAAGCGGCGGCAACGAGCGCGCGATCTCCTCGCCGGAGTTGAAGGTGACGACGATGACCGACAGCGATGGGGGCGGGGGCGACTCGGACAAGCGGGGCGATGATAGGCGCCCGCCGCCCCGGCCAGGCGCAGCCCCGATAATGATGGCCTAATGGCCCGGATCTTTGTAACGCGCGAGCTCCCCGGCGCGGGACTGGCGCGGCTCGGCGAGGTGCACCGGGTTGAGATCTGGCCAGCGCCGCTGCCACCGCCGCGAGCCGACTTATTGCGTGGCGTGGCCGGCGCCGAGGGGCTGCTCTGCCTGCTCAGCGACCGAATTGACGCCGAGCTGTTCGCGGCCGCGTCGAATCTCCGCGCCGTCGCCAACTTCGCGGTCGGCTACGACAACATCGACCTGGCCGAGGCGGAGCGGCGCGGGATCGCCGTCGGCAACACCCCCGGCGTCCTGACCGAGACGACCGCCGACCTCACCTTCGGGCTGATCTTGGCCGCTGCGCGCGGCCTGATCGGCGCCGCCGCCGACGCTCGCGAAGGGCGCTGGCGAACCTGGGAGCCGGCCGGCTGGCTCGGCCACGACGTTCACGGCGCCACCCTGTTGGTGATCGGCCCCGGCGCGATCGGCTCGGCGGTGGCGCGACGAGCCGACGGGTTCGCGATGCGAGTCCTGTTCGCCGGGCGCGGCGACGATTTGGCTCCGCGGCTGGCCGAGGCCGACTTCGTCTCGCTGCACCTCCCGCTCAGCGATGCCACCCAGGGACTGATCGGCGAGCCCGAGCTCGAGGCGATGAAGCCGACCGCCTACCTGATCAACACCGCGCGCGGCGAGCTGGTCGATCAGTCGGCCCTGCGGCGAGCGCTTGATCGCGGTTCGATCGCCGGGGCCGGGATCGATGTCAGCAGCCCGGAGCCGCTCGACGCCGACAACCCGCTCCACGGGGCGAGGAACCTGACCGTCCTGCCGCACATCGGATCGGCCTCACATGCGACCCGATCGGCGATGGCTGAGCTGGCGGTCGACAACCTGCTGGCAGCGCTCGATCGCCGGCCGATGCCGCACCCAGTAACCGAAAGCCGACGCCCGGATTCGAACCGGGGACCCCTTCATTACGAGTGAAGTGCTCTACCAACTGAGCTACGTCGGCGGGTCGGAGAAGTCTACGGGTCGGGCGCGAATTGGTGCGGCGTTTTAGCGGCAATCCACCGATCCAGGCCACCGATCGAGGCCCGTGTTGCGGCGCCGCCGATCAGGCGTTGGACCTAGCCCAGGTACTCGAAGCTGAGACCCTCAAAGCGGTGAAAATCGGCATCGTGGCTGGCCAGCGATGCGCCGTGCTCGATTGCCAGCGCCGCAAGATGGGCGTCCGTGGTGAGATTTCCAGCGGTCCCCACTTTCTCGAGCAGGCGTCGCAGCAGTGCCCAGTGATCACGACCGGGTCCGACGAGGACCGAAGACGGATGCCCGCTCCACGAATCGACGTAGTCCATTGCTACGGTGATGGACAGCGGCCGCTCGAAGATCGCGGGATGGGTCGCGATCCGCACGAAGCCGGTCAGGGTGGGCGAGGTAAACCCGGTTCGCTCGGGACTCGAAAGGCAACGCTCCAGCCACCGTCGCGCCCCGTCGTGATTTGGCGTGCCACGATTGACCGCGTAGAGCAGCACGTTGAGGTCGGGAATCCTCATCGCGAGCGCTGAAGCTTGTAGCGGAACTCTTCATCCTCAAGATCGGCGGCGAGCCGCAGCGCCTTGGTCAGATCGATCCGCGGATGACCCATGTCGGCAGGCTCAAGCAGATAGGGATGCGCTTTTGCTGGCTCGGCGAGGCCGGAACGGAGCGTCTCATTGACCACCTGCTTAAACGGCCGGGCCGTCTCGTAGGCAAGCCGCTTCAGCTCGACCAACAGCTCGTCGTCGATCGTCAAGGTGGTCCGCACGTTGGCATCATAGCATCACATGCTATCGGCGCACCGAGGCGGGCGAGGTTCCCCGGACACCGGCCCGGCGGCTGCGGCACCACCTTGAGCGGTTCCCGACTCGGCGCTCGACCCGTGTTCATGCCCGAAGTCCTGCTCAGCACTTCGGTTCCGATCGAGGCATCTGATCGAGTCGAGCTGAAGGCGCGATCGGTGTCGCGTCGCTTGTCGAGCCCCACTCCGGCCCCCTGCTTGCCACCCGATCGAGATCATTGCGTTCGACTAATCCGATCGGGAAGCTGCCCAGCGAAGGGGAGCTGCAACCGACATCGTCGGCGCGGTCGCTCAGTGATCGGCGAGCTTGTAGCCGATCCCACGGACCGTCACCACCAGCTCCGGATCCTGGGCGTCGCGCTCAATTTTTTGGCGCAGGTTGGAGATGTGAACGTCGCAGGCGCGGACATCGCCGGAGAACTCCGACTGCCACAGCTCGTCCATGATCTCGAGCCGGCTGAAGACCTGGCCGGGTCGATCCGCCAACAAGCGCAGCACCTGGAACTCCGAACGGGTCAGGTTGACCGGCTCGCCGCGCACCGTCACCAGGTGGCGAGCCAGGTCGATCTTGACCCCCGGGGCCTCGATCGTCTTGCCCTCCTCGCCCCCGGTCGCACGGTCAAGTTCGCGTCGGCGCAATTGCGCCCGCACCCGGCCAAGCAGTTCGCGGACGCTGAATGGTTTGGTCACGTAATCGTCGGCGCCGACCTCGAGTCCGACCACCTTGTCGACCTCGGAGTCCTTGGCGGTCAGCAGAATGATCGGGACGGCGCTGCGGGCGCGTACGTCGCGGCAGAGGTCGAGGCCGCTCGGTCCCGGCATCATGATGTCGAGGACCAAAAGGTCATACGGCACCCCGCTGTCGGCCGACAGCTTTGACTCGGCGTCAGATCCGTCAACCGCGATCGTTACCTCGAAGCCCTCCTGCGTCAGCGCGTAGCCGACCGATTCGCGGACCGACGGCTCGTCGTCGGCGACCAAAATCCGACCGCTGCTCATGCGACGCCTGCCGGGCTCGGCTCGGCAATCGGCAGACGGATCCAAAAGCAAGAACCGACGCCCGGCTCAGATTCGACCCCGATATCGCCGCCCATCACGTTGACCATCCGCCTCGCGATCGAAAGCCCGAGGCCAAAACCCTCGACCTCAAGCGAACCGCTACCGCGGTAAAAACGCTCGAAAACCCGATCGCGTTCCTCCTCGGGTATCCCCGCGCCGGTATCAATTACCTCGATCAAAACCTCACCTTCGCCGCTCTGCTCAGCACTCGTGCCGTCCTTCCTGGCCCGAAGCGTAACGGTGCCCGGAGACGGCGTGTTCTTATACGCGTTGGTCAGCAACCCAATCAGCACCTGCCGCAGCAAAACCGGATCGGCCCGCGCCACCAGATCGCCGGCGACATCGAGCCGCAACTCGATCCCGTCGACCTTGCCAGCGGCGTTGACCGCCTCCTCGGCGGCGAGTTCGACCCCGACTACCTCGGCCTCGCCTTCGCCGATCGCCTCCATCCGGGCCAAGGTGAGCAGCGAGCGGGTCAAGCGGCTGACCCGCTCGGCGTCCTG
>JAHEXU010000250.1 GCA_023251975.1 bacterium
AGCCCGGCGTCGCTGATCAGCCGCTCCTCATCGAACTCCACGCGTACCGAGTCGAGGCTTGCCGGCCCGTCGGGAATGTCCGAATCATCATGCACCATTTGGGTGTCCTCCTGTCGGGGCACCAGTCGCTGGTTGCGTCTGCTGCAAAAGCCCTGCTTAGGACGATATTTAAGCACCTGGCTCGGACGGAATCGGCGCCATTTTCGGTGGATCTAGGCTGAGGAAGTTGACGAACTTGTTCATGACCCCGAGTATCGCACGCCGGATAGTCGCCCAATGGCAGCCGCGACTCTGGTGATTGGATCGAACAGGGAACCCTGATCTCGTACAAGATCGGTGGTCGAGACGAATCGGCCCAGCCAATGTCGACGCCTTACTTGCGACGCGACTGGACAGGAGACACCGATGACCCCATCACATCGTGAAGCCCCGATGCGCCGAAAGCTGCCGAACGGAAAGTTCGCGTGGTCGGCTCGCTGCGATGTCTCCGAGGGCAAGCGCCGGTACTACGGCCCGGGCTGGAACCGCGGCAGCGCGACCTTCCCGCGAATCGACACGACCTCGTTGTTTGCGACCACGACGGGGCGCGTTTGGTGGGAGCGCAACTTCTACCGCGATGTCTAGGACCCGGCGCGCCGCGAGGTCGGCCTCCAGATTCGCCCTCACGACATGCACCGCTGCGAGCCGACCTTGGCTACCTGGACGCGCCAGCGGGGGCACGCGTCGTCCCGGCTCAGGGTTATTCGCCGGGGTGCCGCTG
This sequence comes from bacterium, assembly GCA_023251975.1. Lineage (GTDB taxonomy): Bacteria > Actinomycetota > Thermoleophilia > Solirubrobacterales > 70-9 > JAHEXU01. The sequence goes on from JAHEXU010000250.1 coordinate 761, forward strand.
GCTTCAGGGGTGAGGTAGCAGCTTCGCCAATGCGCGGAGGAGATCGGTGGCGTATCCGTGCGGGTCCGCAGCGGCCTCGTCGCGCCTGCAAACGGGCCGATGCGGCCAAGTTTGCAGTCGCTGAGCCGCGTTAACAGCGCCGAGTACACCGCCGACGAGATCGTGGTAGAGCCGACGGTCCGTTAGCGCACCGCCCGCCGGATCTCCGCGACGCGGAGTTGCTGTGCCCGAGCGCCGACTTCCGCGGAGCGCGCATTCACCCGGAAGTCAGCTCGGCGTTCTCGAGCCGTTGTTTGAGCGTCGCGCAGTATCCCGAGAACTGATGTCTGAGGGTCCGCTGTAGCAGTGGTTGGGCGAGGCGCATCAGTCCGGGTGGCTGTCCATGCGCGGTGAAAGTGAGTCGTGTGCCGCGCTCGGTGGGCTCGAATATGAGCCGCGCATCGATCGGGAGTGCTCCCTCGATCGTCTGCAAGGCAAACGCCCGGTCGGGGTCGTACTCGGAGACCTCGACCAGTGATTCGAGTTCTTTTCCCCCGGGCGCGCGGTGTACCTCGCGCAGTCGCGTTCCGACGCCTAGCGGCCCGTCTGACTCGGGGGTCGCGGAGATGGTGTTCGTCTGCCAGGTCGCGAGCTTGCTGGGATCGGTCACGTGGGCAAAGACCTCGCCCACGGGTCGGGCGATCTCGGTTTCGACGGTGAACTCGATCATGCCTTCTGCCTTTCTCGGAGGGTTTACAACACCAGATGTGTGCGCCATCTGCGACGCGGTGTTGAGGCCCGCCGAAGCGTAGGGGTTCACAAGGTGTCGTGATCGCGCCTCGGGGCACCTTGCTGAAACCTCGAGTTCGCGAGACGTGCCAGCCCGACAATTCCGCTGCGGGAGCCGCGCCAAACCATCGGATCACGTCGCCATCTCTTCCAGGCGGGTTGAACGCCGCCGCCCTGGAAATCGCCGCCAGCCTGGTGGACGGGTCGCACAGCGTCGATGGTCGACGGATCGGATCTTCCGCTCTCATAGGCTCTGGACTTGGCTCAGAGGCCACCGGCATCGTGTGACGGGCGCTTCAACATCAACTGGCACGCAGGATTCAGCCAGGCGACCGGCGCCTCGTATGGGATCGAACCGGTACGGCGTTCACCTGCCGCAGTTCGCCCAGCCCGTTGATCGCAGGACCCGGGATGCGGACGAGGAGGCCCGTTAGCGATCGCGTCGCGTGCAGGCGACAGACGCCGTCGCGCGCATGGTTCAGGGTGTCAATGATCCGGCTCCCAGCTCGCGCCGTAGCTCCAATTGCAGATCAGCCGGGTAGCTCGGCGCAGATCTGTCGCCCCGCCCCTTCGATCGAACACCACCTTCGTCAACTCGTGCTCGACGCGCTCCAAGACACGCGCGTTGTGGTCGTCCTCGTCGCGCGCCAGGCCGGTAAGAGCACCCTTGTCGAGCCGATCGCGACCGTCCGACAGACCGCAACAACGTTGACCCTTGATGACCAGGCCGCTCGGAGGGCTCGGGCGTCTCGGCTTGAGGATGGGGCGAGCGATCAGACTGATACGGAAACCGCTTGCGCCGGTCAGGATTGCCCGTTGGCGCCCACTGCGGCGACGGTGACTACGCGCCGCAGGTCGGAGTTCAATCGCCGCTTAACGAGGCTCGGTTGGCGCGGTGAACGGCGGGGCGCTTGAGGTGAAGCGGGTGCCGCTATGGGGCGGAGTCGCGATCGCGTAGCGACTCTGCTCGCCACCGGGCACGCCGACCACGGCGAATCCCGTCGGAGCCCGACCGTTTTCGTCGAGCAGGGCACCAAGTTCGCTGATCCGGGCGAGGTCGCTCTGGCCAATCCGGGCGACCAGAACGACGTGATCGACCCAGCGCACGAGCGGCAGCGCATCGGGCACGACGATCAGCGGCGGCGAGTCGATCACGACCACGTCGGCAAAGTCGCGGGCGCTCTCGATCAGTTCCTGGCAGACCGAGAGCGAAAACAGCTCCGAGGCCCAGGGGCCGGTGTGGTCGGCGATCAGCGCCACCAGGTTGCCAGCGTAGCCATCGACGGCGAGCAGCGCTTGCTCGAACGGGGCCTGCTCGATCAGGACGTTGACGATCCCCGGATGGCCGTGCGGCAGGTGCAGGGCGCGTCCGATCGTCGGACGGCGCAGGTCGGCCTCGATCAAAAGCGCGCGCCGCCCCGCGACCGCGAAGGCGGCCGCCAGGTTGATCGCAGTTGTCGTCTTCCCCTCGTTTTCAGCGGCACTCGTCACCAGGACGACCCCGGGGCCGCAGTCGGGGTCGGTCACCGCTTCGAGGGTCGCACGCATCGTTCGGTACGCCTCGAGCGCCGCTGTCGTCAGGCTCCGCGGCGTGATTGGCGCGGTGCCGGTCGCGAACGGGTCGCGTGGCACCCGTGCCAGGACGGGCAGATCAAAGCGCTCTTGAAGCTGCTGCTCGCGCCGCAGGCGCGGATCGAGAAACCAGACTGCGAGGGCCGCGGCGATCCCTGTGATTAGGCCGAAGAGTCCGGCGCCGAGCAGGGTTAGCAGGACCCTCGGGCTGGCGGCTCCGCGCGGTGGCGCCGCCTTTCCGAGCGGATCGATTGTCGGGTCCTTGCCAGCGGCGAGGGCGACCAGGCCGCTGATTCGCGACTCCGCTGACTGCGCTTGCTCGGGGGTCGCCGCTGCCCGGGCGCTGTCGCGCAGATCGGGCAAGATCGCGGC
>JAHEXU010000100.1 GCA_023251975.1 bacterium
AGGAAAGCTGAGCCCGATGGCCCCGCCGCCCCGAAGATCTGACGTTCTTGCCGAGATCGATCACGTTCTGGCGGTTGCCGATTCGGGCCGGTCGGCTTGGCGGCGCCCGCCCGACAGCGACGATCAGGACGAGCGCGAGTACGTGCCCGACTACGAAACCCTGCGGGCGCTGCTTGCCGTCCCGATTCGCCGGGGCCATGCCGAATCGCAACAATCGGGCCGGGTCGCGAAATCCCTTGACGCCTATGTCGCCTACGAGCTGCGTCGCGCCGGCTTCGACCACAACCATGTCTTCCCGCGCGCCTTCCAGCCGCGGGTGCTGTCGCCGGATTTGGCCGTCGCAGAGGGTGCGATCCACGCCCTCGGACGGGCGCTCGCCGACCACGAGGCAACGCTTGACGGTGGCCGCTTGAAGCCTGCGGGCCTCCGTGCGGCGATCGCCCGGGTCCTGAGGTCGGTCTCGGGGACATCGGAAACCAACGTCCTTGGCCGCTTCTACAAGAAGCAGGTCGACGTGGTCGTGCTGTCTGACTGGCTACGCGGACCCGATGTCTTGGTCTCCGGCAAGACCCAGTTCTCGAGCTACCTCAACAACAAGAACAACCGCTACGAGGAGGCGATCGGCGAGGCGCACAATCTCCGCGACCGCTATCCGTTGGCGGCGATGGGCTTCGCCTATCTGGTCCGCAGCAATATCTCCGAGGGCGGCGCGTTTGAGTTATTGCGCGACCTCCTCGTTCGGGTGCGAAAGCCGGACGGGCCGTTCGATGCCACGGTGCTCTTGGTGGCCGACTGGGATACCGAGTCGCGCGAGCTGAGTTCGGTCGAAGACCCCGTGACTGCGCTCGCCCTGCCCCGGTTCTTCGAGGACCTACTGAACGCCGTCATGACTTACACGCCGGTCGACGTGCATCAGGGAATTCGTGGCGCCAAGCGGGGTGGGCCGACGGGTGGGGTGAACTGAGGTCGCGGCGGGCCTGTCGCCCGCCGCCGCCGGCCGACCACAGCCGCCACGCTCGTCACTTGCTGCGCTGCAATCCGGATCCCGACCTGAGCGCCGCGGACCAGGGCGCGCTAACGCCGGATCGGGCCCGAGGGCTCCGGCGAACTGGACACGGGCTGCGGGGGTCGGCCTCCCCCACGAACCGGTCGACCGCTTTGAAGACGGCCCGTGCGCATGATCGGGATGACCTGCCGTGAGCGCCCGATTTGGATGTCCTCAACCGCGCCCAGGCGATCGCCGTTGAAACCTCCATCGCCACTACCCTTGTCGCCAAGCACGCTGGCGCTCGACATCGTCACCCCGCCGACCCGGAGGGACGCGACGAGCACTGCAGCGTTCAGCGGCCGTAGGCCGCGTTTGCGCTTTGGGCGCCTGGACTCGCGGGCGCGCGCCGCTCGCGCCCCGCCGTACTCGGTCAGCGGTCGTCTGGCGGAATCGGAACCCCGAGCTGATGGGCTGCGCGTAGCTGGCGGCGGTCGTAGCTGATCAGCGCCTCGAGTTCATCGCCGAGGCTCACAGCGGTGGCGAGGTGGATCGCATTGAGACTACGCAGGCCAGGGGCGTCAAGTCGACCTGCTGCCGACACGATCGCCGCGTCGATCGGCAGCATTGCAACCGCTCGTAGTGCCTCGGCCGCGATATGTTCGCGTCCGGCGCCAAATCGCCGCGCCGCCTGGAGCGCCTCGATCTCGAGGAGTGCGCTGGAGACGATCACTTCGTAGCGGTCGACGGCGTCGAGCACCTCGAACGCTTCTGGCTCGCCCAACGGAAGCTTGAGAAATGCCGAGGTGTCGATGTATGCGATCCCCCGGCCGCTCAGCGCTCTGCCCGCAGCTCGTCGAGAACTTCGGCACTGCCCGGCCGATCGACCGGTTTGGGAATCTGCAGATCGCTCAGCTTGCCGCGCGGGACGGTTGCCCCGCGCTCGGCGATCAATCGCCCGAGCTTGGATTCGGAGGGGCCTGAAGAAACCAACCTGGCTATCTCGACCCCCCGCTCGGTCACGCGCAGCGACGCGCCAGCCTTCACCTCGCGCAGATAGACCGAGAGGTTCTGCCGTAGTTCCCTTACGCCAACTTCGTCCTCGGCCATGTGCTTCACCGTAGCACAGCGTTTCCTCGGGGTGAACGCCGAGGGGTCGAGCGCGGTTCTCGAGGTCTTGTGGCTGCTCGTCGATGGCCTCTCCAAACCTCGGGCTCACGACTCGGCCGGCGCTCTGGGCCGCATCGTCGAGCACCACCTCCGAGATGTCCACTCGGTGCGCCGACCCGCCGACCACCGCCGCGCCGAGGCGCCAGGACCGCGGGTCCTTCTTCGAGATCACAACAAGCGCGCCGCGCCGCGCCACCGACACGCGCTCGATGCCGGTCCGGATCCGCGGGGCGCTGGACGCCGCCCTCTCCGGTCACGTGGCGGCGCCACTTGGATAGGGTGGAGCGGATGGACCTTCTCGTGTTGATCGACAGGCTCGACGACCTGGTCCACAACGCCAAGGCGGTCCCGCTGACCGACCAGGTGCGGATCGATCGAGAGACGGTTTACGACCTGCTTGACCAGATGCGGGCCACTATCCCAGCGGAGATCATGCAGGCCCGGCTGATCGTCAAGGAGCAGAGCGCCGGTCAGGAGGGTGGGGGCAACCAGCGGGTGGCGCTGATTGAACGGCTCGCCGCCCTGCACCAGGCCGGCGCTCTGACAGACACCGAGTTCGCACTTGAAAAGACCCGCCTCCTCACCTCCCCGGCCTAGTTCGCGACCTCGTCCTGTGGCGCTCGAGCGTGAGACTGTCCGTTTGATGAGTTCCCCTGGTTTTCTGGGTTCGTTCAGTCTCGATTGAGGCGATCTTGCGCTCCGATGTCGGCCGATCGATCGCCTCGATCGATCACCCCGAGCGATACCCGCAAGTGCGAAGAGCGGACCGAATGGGTGTCGCGAGATCAGGGTTCGGCCACTCCGGTCCTCCGAACTCGGGTGTCGTTGCCCTACCCGAGTGCTCGGTCGACGCAGCGCGCGGTGGTGCGCCCGGCCCAGCCGTGGACCCCGCCCATCGGGTGGGCACCGGCGCCGGTGTGCCAGAGCGCCTCGATCCGGGGTCCGGTAGCCGGACATCGAGCGGACCGGGCGGTTCGGGCCCATCTGGTTGAGCGACATGTCGACAACCACGTAGCTGCCGCGGTGGGTCATCCGGTTGAGTTCATCGGGGCTTTTTACCCATGAGCCGATCACGGCGTCGCGGGTCCCGGGGGCGAACTCCTCGACGAACCCGATCGCCTGCTCCGCGAGCGCCCGCGCGATGGTCGGCCCAGCGGCGTCCGTCTGCGAGTTCGTGAGGAACCGAGGTGCAAAACAGATGAAGCGAGTCGCCGCCGCTTCCGGTCGGGAGTTGGGTTCGATCGGCGCTCGTTGGCATCATCGCCGACATCGGGGTCTCGGTCGGGATCTCGCCGCGCATCGCGGTTGCGATCGCGCGCTCGACGTAGTCGACGCCGGGGCCGAGCAGCATGTAGCTGCCCCACAGCTCGGGTCGCTCGCACAGTAGATCCGGTCGGCGCTCCAGCGCGACATCGATCTTGGTGTTGTTGACGTTCCAGCCGTTGACCCGCATCACGTCGAGTTCGCGTCGAGTCTGTTCGGGGACGAGGTCATACTCGATCAGCCCGATCAGGGTGTAGGGGTCGAGCGCCCCGATCACCTGTCGGGCGCGCAACTCCTCGCCGTCTTCGAGTCGGACCCCGCAGGCCCGGCCCGCTCCATCGACCAGGACCTGCTCGACCGGTGAGGCTGGCCGCGCCTCACCGCCGTGGTGTCGCAGGCAGGCGGCAAGCGCATCGCTCAGCGCCTGCATCCCACCCACCGGGCGCTTGATCCCCCAGCCGATGTCGAACATCATCATCCCGAGGACGGCGCCCGATCCGGGTTCGCAAAGCGGTGCCTCTGAGCCGGCCGCATAGATCGCGAGCACCGACTGCACCTGTTCGGACTCGAAACGCTCGCCGATCAGTTGATAGGGCGAGTTCATCAGCATCCGCGCCACCGGGGGCGAGCGAACGGCGCGCCCTGACCGCGCGCCACAGGCCGATCGACTCACCCTCGGCCCCCAGGTAGGAGCCCCACGGGTCGGGCGCGATCTGGCGCAGCCCAAACGATGCGAGCCGCAACTTGTCGACGATTGACGGCTGCATGTTCGTGAACAGCATGTCGACCGCGCACGGGTTCATCACGAACCCCGGCGCTTCGGCGACGGTCTCGCGCGAGTAGGTCATCCCACCGAGGTGGTCGGCGCGCTCGAGCACCGCGACGCGGCGCCCGGCTCGGGCGAGGTAGCAGCCGCAGGTCAGGCGGTGGTGGCTGGTGCCGACGATGATCGCGTCATACATCGCCCCAGGTCAGCGCCCGGCCGGTTCTTCCGTCGTTGTTGGTTCGGCGCTCGACTCTGCCCGGCGCGCCGCGGCGAGCTTTGTCTGCTTGGCTTCGAGCTGTTTTCTCGACAGCGGGATCGGCAGGAAGCCACGAGTTCGTGCCATCAGCTCCCGGTATTCGGGCCGCGAGCCCATGTAGTCGTCTTGGAACTTGGTCCCGAGCACGCTGGTCAGCATGATCGTGTTGATCAGCGGGCCGACGGCCGTCCACCAGACATCGGCGGCGTTGCCGTCCATCGCGACCAGCCAGATCCCCCACCAAACGAGCGTGTTGCCGAAGTAGTGCGGGTGGCGCGAATGGGTCCAGACACCGGTGTTGAGGTAGCGGGCGCGGCCCTCCTTGGGCTGGGCAAGGAACGCCTGGAGCTGGCCGTCGCCGAGCGTCTCGTGGTAGAAGCCGACCGCGAAGATCGCCATCCCGAGGGCCGCGAGAGCGCCGAAGCCACCGTCGGCACCGCGGTTCGCAAGGACTCCCCAGACCGCCGGTGCACCGATCAAGACGATGATCACCGCCTGCGGCTCCATCACCTTGAAGAAGCTCTTCCACCAATAGCCGGGGGAGAGGTCCTCGACGAAGCCGAGATACCGGGGATCGCCACCGTAGATCGGGACATAGCGGCGCCACCGGCTCGCCAGGTACCAGCCAAGTCGGCCTCCGTGCAGCCCGACCATCAAGACCAGCAGTGCCGCGGTAACCGACCCCGCGTCGGTGATCAAATAGGCGAAGAAGGCCGGGACCGCGTAGGCGAAGCCGTACCAACCGTCCATCATCGAGTGGTTTCCCTGCAACAGCCCGATCGCCCAGAGGATCGTCACGACGCCGAACGTGAAGATCGTCGTGAACAGAAAGACGCTGTTGTTATCGCTCGGATCGAACCCGAGGTCGCGGATCAGTTCAGCCATGCCCGCACCCTAACTGAATCTAGTTGTGATTAGAAATCAGGGGGTCGCTCGCTTTGGAACAAGCCCCCGGCTCGCCGGGATCGTCACGAGACTTGCCCGCGATTACTCGGGGTCGGCCAGTGAGACGCCGGGGATGTCTGCGAAGTCGCGGGTGTTGAGCGTCCAGATCCGCGCTTGGCAGCTGAGCGCACAGGCTGCGATCGCGATATCGATCTCGCGTCCACGGGGCTGTTCGACTTCGGCATAGATATTGGCGGCAAGCTCAGCCTGCTCGACCCCGAAAGTGATCGCTTGCGTGCGCGGAAGCAGGGCTTCCTGCGCCACCAGTTCCTCGGCCAGGCGGGGACCGCGAAACCATTCGTAGAGGACGAGTGTCGGCGCGTTGAGCCGTTCGCCGCGCTCGAGCAATCTGCGCAGTGCGGGGCCGCTGCGGCGCGACCCGGTCAGCGCGTCGACCAGCGCGGAGGTGTCGATAACGATCATCCGCCGCGTCCGCCACTGCACCGAGAATCACGGATTGCGGCGAGCTCGCGATCGGTCGTGGCGTCAGTGCGCTCGGGGATCTTTGGGACGAGTTCGTCGAATGCGTTCAGCATCCGACGCCGCTCATCCTCGCCCAGGCGCCCCACCCGCTCGCCGTAGTCGAGGATTGCCTCCCGAACGACCGCGCTCTTTGATCGTCCGAGTCGCTGCGAGATTTGGGCGAGCGTCGCAGTGGTTCGAGGATCGAGCGTGAACGTAGCCTTGGTTGACGGCACGGCCTAACCATACAGCCATACCTACTACCCGAGGTATGGCCTTCCTGGGCGCGGGCGTGCAGACTTGAGAGGCGGTCCGCGCACCCCGGCAGCCGATTGCCGACCAAGCCGGCAATCGCTTCGGCGGGGCCGCCCCGCTCAGCCGCCGAAGGCGCCGAGCGTGTTGCGGGAGCAATCCTCGATCCCGGCTCCGGTTAGGGGCGGGAGGCAGCGGGTGTGCAGGACGATGTGGTTGAGCGGGACATCGAACTGGGCGATTTGTTCGCGGCCTCCTCGGGGGTAATCGCGAACATCTTGACGACATCGTCGGGGACGAGCTCAAAGGCGGCGGGCTCGTCGCTGAACAGCTTGGTGGCGACGGCGTCGCGGACCTCGGCGTTCCCGTTTGCCTGGAACATCGGATCTATAAGTGCCGGTTACGAGGTCGAGGATCGTCCGCCCCCCGGTCAGCTCGTCGATGTCAGCGACGGCATTCGTCATCTCGAACGGGCGAGCGGGTCCGGGTCGTGGTGATCGCGTCGCGTCCGCGATCCGCCGGGTTCGTCTGGCGCAGATGGCGTCGATGATGAACGGGTTGCGGAAGAACTCGTAATCCAAGCCGAGTCGAACCCCGCTTCGTCCGCGAGTTGCGCGGACTCGGAGAACCTCGCGTAGGGCTGGTTCAGGGTCGGCATCGTGATGCCGACTCGCGGGATGCTCAGCGGGCTTTCCCGGGGTCGCCTAGAACGATCGTTAACATTGCGGCCCCGCTGTGCCGGAATGAAAGTCGCGTGCCCCCGATCGAGGAGATGAAGATGAGCGATGACGCGTTGGCCCTGGAGCGCGATGAAGGGATCGCGATAATCACCCTGAACCGCCCGCAGCGCTTCAACGCGTTGCTGCCGGAGTCGGGGCGGACCCTGCGCGAGATCCTGCTCGAACTCGAGGCCGATTCGGCGGTCCGAGCGGTGGTGCTGACCGGCGCCGGGCGAGCCTTCTGCGCTGGGGCCGACATCTCGCCGGGATCGGCGACGATGGACGCCGAGGCCGTTCTGCGGGAGATCTGGAACCCGCTGGCCGAGACGATGGCCGGGCTTGAGCTGCCGCTGGTCGCCGCCGTCAACGGTGTCGCCGCCGGTGCTGGCGCCTCGCTGAGCTTCGCCTGCGATCTCCGGGTCGCGTCCCGATCCGCGCGCTTTCAGCTCTCCTTCGTCAAGATCGGACTGGTCCCCGACTGCGGTGCAACCTGGCTGCTGCCGCGGATCGTCGGGCTTGGTCGTGCCAATGAGATGGCGATGCTGGGCGGCGACATCGGCGCCGAGCAGGCACGCGAGTGGGGCCTGGTCAACGAGTTGGTCGAGGACGGCGAGGCGCTCGACGCCGCGGTCGCGATGGCTCGAAGATTCACCGCAGTTTCGGCATCGGCGAGCTCGATCAAGCTCGCCCACAACGCCGGGCTTGAGTGCGGGCTGGGCGAGCAACTCGATCGCGAGGCCGTCCTCCAAGGCCGCTTGCAGCAGGCCCCGGACTTCGCCGAAGCGACCGCCGCCTTCGCCGAGAAGCGGCCCGCGGAGTTCGCCCCCCGCACCCCGCCGCAGCGCTAGGGCGGCAGGGCCGTTCGCAGGTGGATTCTCGGCGGCGAGGCGAGGAAAAACCCCGGGCTGCGGTTAAGACGGCAACATCGATTCGTGCTCGAGTGCGTTGCCAAGACGAGCGCGTCCGGGAGGCGCAGGGTTTCCCCCGTTGCTTTGGTCGAGTCCGCCGCTGCGACTTCATCGACCGCAGCGCCATAATGAGCAGCGCGATTACGACGGAAGCGGCGAGCTTCACTCGCGCCGTTTCCCCGCGAATCGCTCAAGCTCGTCGGGGCTGCTTACCGCGTCGCAGATTCCGGTGTCGCCGTCCCCTCGAAGCTCGCACAGTTCGTCGGGCAGACTCCGGCGTGTTGTGTGGCTGATGAGGCCGCAACCGGCCCGGCTCGACGGACGTGCCAATCGGCTGCTCGGGCGCGACCGATGGGGCTGCGCCTACTCGCCGGTTGGGGAGGACTCGCTGCGCCCGTCGAAGACGCGCAGCACGATTGCCGCGTCGCGATCCGGGTCGTAGCGGTAGACGAAAATCATCCAGCGCCACGGTCCGACCAGGAATCGGTAGCTCTTCCAGCGCCCGCGGAGCCCGACGCCGGCCGCGGCGAACTCGCGAAGAATTTCCAGCGAGCGCCGCACCCGGCGCGGGGTTTGGGGCGGGAGGCTATGGGTGCGGATCAGGCGTTCGAGATCCCGACTCGTCTCCCGAGTGAGAACGATCTCGGACATTGCGGGCTAGAGCTCGTCGAGATCGATCAGCTCGCCCTTGCGAACCTGTTCCTCAGCGACGGCGAGACCTTCGAACGCGCCGGGGATGCTGTCTAGGAGCGCCGTCATCGCTCCCGCGTCCGGGTCGGCGCTGTCAAGGGCCGAGGAGAGGATCGACCGGGCTAGCGTTCCGGGCGAGACGTGGGCGCGCTCAGCCATCCGAGATAGCTTCGAGGCGTACTCGCCATCCAAGGTGACGTTGATCCGCTTGCTCTTGACGGAGCCGATGACACGAACCCTACCGATTCGTGTAGGGGCCACGAACGAGTCGAGGCGACCGATCATCCTGAAGCGAACCGCTGGATGGTGCTCGGTATGTGGCGGAGGTCGCGGGTGAAGCGAACGGGTCAGTCGCTGACGCGCGAGCGCCGTTCCTCCGCAGTTCCGGTGAGCTCTCGGAGGATCTCGTCTGTGGGGCGGGCCATCGAGTAGGCCCGATGGCGACCAAAACGGCTCGAAGAACGAGGGAAAATACGAACTGGCGTACTACGCTGCGGCCGACCCGATCTACCGGTCGATGACGGAGCGCGACCAGGATGCGTTCGGCGCCCTCGTCCACCCTGAGATCGAGGCCTACCAGCCCGGTAAACGTTAGGGTCGGGAGCGCTCGGCGAAGTCGGGGCGGCCATGACCTGGCGGACGAGTTCGTGCCAACCGGTTGTCGGCATCAGGGCGCGCATCCGCGCAACCCTCGCGCTCGGCTGCCTGCGCCCGCGCCTCCCACGGAGTACGGCGTCGGCGGCGGAGATCCCAAGACAGCGTCGGCGTGGCAAATGTCGTGAGGCCGCCCAGCGCGCGACCCGGCTTCAGCACAAGATCCGGGCGGCGGAGCCGCTGGCGAGCGCACTGACGCCAGACGGCGGGTTCGCCCCTACCGCCGCAGGCGGATCCAGACACCGGCGTCTAGCGAGAACCCCCCCCGGTATCTAGGGAAATATATCCGGAAAGACCTAGGGCTCTTGAACCCTCGGCCTGCGATACCATCGATCCACCATGCCGATCTCGGACGAGCAGATCCTGCGCCAGAATGGGTGGTGGGCAAACGCCAAATGGCGACGTGATGACCCGCATCTTCGCGACCTGGACAGGCAGCCAATAATCCTCGGGGTCGACCCGTTGGCGGATCTCCCCCTGACGACGGCCGCTGTGCACGTGGTCCGAGGACCGCGGCAGGTTGGTAAATCAACCGCGCTGAAACGCCTCGCAAGTCGGGCGCTCGAGGCCACTCATGAGCCGCGCCGCGTCATCTATCTCGCGGCGGATCTGATCGAGGACGAGCCGCCATCGGCGCTGTATTCCAGCCTGGTCCGGGCGAAGGAGCTCGCGGGGTTGGAGGGGCGGTGCCTGTTCTTGCTCGACGAGGTGACCCTGGTGACGCGATGGCAGAACGCTCTCAAGTCGTTATGGGATGACGGGGTGATTCGTGATGATGTCGTCGTCTGCACCGGCTCATCCGCAATCGAGCTGCGAGGTGGCTCGGCGGAGCGGCTCCCGGGCCGCCGCGGCGCGGGCGACGACATCCTCTTGCTGCCGCAGAGCTTTGGCTCGGTTGCTTGTGGCTTCGATTCCACGATTCCCGCGCCACCCCAGCTTGATCTCGCCGCGCTCGTCACCCCCGAAGGACGCTCGCTGCTCAGCGACATGCAACGGCACCTGCCCGCCCTGCAGGTCGCCCTCGAACGCTACCTTCGCTTCGGCGGCCTACCGGCGGCGACGGCGGAGATGATCGCCGGGGCGCCGGAGCCTTCACGGCATACCAGACGGATCGTCCACGATTCCTTGGTCAAGGAGCTCGGGCGCCGCGGCGCGTCCACGGCTGCCGCGCACGCGCTGCTCGAGAGCGTCGTCCGCTCGCTCGGCTCAAAGACCAACTGGGCGACGCTGGCGCGCGAGATGGACATCAAGCTCGGGCCGAGGCGGCGCCCTTCGAGTCGCGTCGACCCGGACCCGGCAACGCTCCGAGCCTATCTTGAACTGCTCGCTGACGGCTACTTCCTTCTGATCCTCTACTTCTGGCGGAAGGACTCCCACAGCAACGCACTCTCGAACGACAAGAAGCTCTACTTCATTGACCCGCTGCTCCACCAGGTCGCGAGCGAGCATGCGCCTGGGCTTGCCGACGATGCCTCAGCGCGAGTCGAGAACGCGCTTGCGGTCCATCTTCTACGCCGCTACGAGCCCCGGGAGATGTATTTCGAGAGTCCCGCCGAACCGCAGCGACTTCACGCCTGGGCAAGGCCTGCGGGCGAGATCGACTTCATCGCCGGATCATGGCCGGATCGCGCGGCGCTCGAGGTCAAGTACGGGTACGTCAAGCTCGGCGTCGCGGCAAACGTCGCGAAGGCGCACCCGGCGCGCCCGGCGCTGGTTGCGAGCAAGGACACGCTCGTGCTCGACCGCGACCCCTACGTGATCGCCCCGGCCGCGCTCCTATTGTGGGCGCTCGGAACGTAGCGGCGGGTCCGCCGACACCGACCCCTTGGGCACCGTCGCCGCGCTGTGAGATCGCTGGATCGAGGCCAACCGCGGGCATATCGAGGCCGTGATCGAGCGGGATCGCGCCCGCGCTGGGGGCGCCGGGTGGGATCGCCGCCCGCAATCTCGCCTCGATGTTGGTCTGGTCGAGCGGCCGGCTCGTCTCCGTGTTCGGTCTCGGCGTTGACGAGAACCTTCCCGACGAGGGGGCCTTGATCGAGCGATGTTCGCCGACGGATCGCTCGCACCTTCGCTCGCACCGGGGCGGGCCTGCCGCCGTTTCCCGATGACGAGCTGTCGATCTGGCCGGTGATCCCGACAGCGCTCGATCCGACCCAGGCTCCCGACGGGATAGAGGCCGGAGCGTCCCCGGATTCGAGGTAGACAGGGTGATCTGTGGCGTGGGGGCGGGGAGCGCCGTCGAATTAGGTTCGACGACTTGCCTCTCAAGCCCCGGCGAACGCGTGGGTTATACTGTCGGTATGACCGAAGCGACCGTGAGGGTGGGACCGAAAGGGCAGGTTGTGATCCCGAAACGGATCAGGGCTGAGCTCGGGATTCGCGTTGGTGAGCAGGTGGTCGTTGCGCGGGAGGGGACCGAGGTGCGAGTCCGACGCATCCTCTCGCTCGATGAACTCCAAGGTGCTCTGGCCGGCGGTGGTGGTGGAACCGAGGACTTGGAGCGCGAACACCGCGAGGAGATTCGGCGCGAGGAGCGGCGGGCTCGGAGCGCGTCCTGAGCACTGTTCTCGACGCCTGGGCAATTCTGGCGTTCCTGAACGGCGAGCCCGCGGCCACGCGTGTGCGGAGCGCTATCGAAGCTGGTGCGATCGCTTCGTGGATCAACCTTGGCGAGGCGCTCTGCATCGAGGTCAGGCGAGTTGGGGCGGGGCGTGCAACCGCTGTGATCGGGAGCCTCGCCGAGCAGTTGGTCCATGCGGAGGTAGCGGACGCAGAGCTGACGCGGACTGCTGCGCTGATTAAGGCCGGTGGTGGCGTCTCGTTTTCGGGCTGCTTCGCGGTCGCGACCGCGGAACGTCACGGGGCGCCGTTGCTAACGGGAGACCCTGAGATTTTGGCGCTCGAGCGATCGGGGCTCACCGTCGTCGATCTGACCGAACCCACCGGCAGCTGAGCGGTGCCGCGAGCCCAGCCCATCCGTTGGCTCGGACGCGGCGCCGTGGGAGCGGCGAATCGAGCCGCCAGCCAATCGGGACAATCGCGAAGCTATAGCTCGTTCGGCGACTCCCGGTACGGCCCTCGCACGAGCGTGGGGTCGGCATCGCCGAGGAGATGGTCGCGTTCCGGCGTCTCGCCGTGACCGCGATCGAGGAACTTGGTGACGAACGCGATCCGGCCAGGCGGCTGCTCAGCTCGGTACAACTCGGCATGGATCGCCGAGCCCCGCCCGAACATGCGCGCCCACACCGGCGTTACTCGCCACCGATCCTGACCACCAACGCCCGATTGACCGCCACGAACACTGAGCACGGCCCGAGCGACGGAGTGGCTTCGTAGCGCGACCCCTCTCCGAGTCCTGGCGGGGCGACGCCTCGCGTGCTGGGGTTCTACCTGCTTACGAGCTGCTCGAAGCCTGGCATGAACCCATGCTTGCGACGGTGGCTTGCGCGGACCTCTTCGACGACACGCTGCCAGTCCGCCTCGAGTCCCGCGCGTTGGTAGAGGCGTTTGGCGCGGCCGAGGTTCTGAAGAGCGGCTCCGTAGTACCTGCTCTTCCCGGCGTTGACGATGCGAATCCCCATCGCCTGCCAGAGGCGAGCGGCAACGGCAGGGTCGACCTTTTCGAGCGTCTTGGCCGCAGGTTCGAGCGTGTGATGGCTGATGGTCTCGAGCGTCGGGTCGTCGCTGGATCGCAGGAGAATCGACAGACGCTCCAGCTCTCCGGTCTTGAGCAGGAGACCGATTCGCGAATAAAGATCCGATCCCGCTGACGCCTCGATCGCCTGCTGATGCCAGGTCGAGCGGTCCGGCGCGGGGACGAGTTTCATCAGTTCCTCGTAGGTCTGGGCGTTCGCGTGCTCGCGATAGTCGGCCCAGGCCGACTCGAGGGCATCGGCTTCACGTCCGAGCTTCCGTAGCAGCTTGCGCCGGGTCTTGTCGAGTCCGAGGCTCCCGTAGGAGCGAGGGTCGGCAGCGTCGAGCTCGAGCCCGCGTTCGATCCAGCCGAGCGCCTCCTGGGGCTTGCGCTTGGCGATGAGAATCGTCGCGACCGCCTCGCAATGCCCCGCAGTCAGGCCCTCCCGCTCGGACAACGCGATGTATGCCGGGATGTCTCCCTGTGCGAGGAGGAGCGCGCGGAGCAGCTTGGTCGCGCGTCGCCGCGG
>JAHEXU010000101.1 GCA_023251975.1 bacterium
CACCATGATCGTTCTACTGGCGCTCGGGCTCGGCCTCTGGGGGCTGGTCCTCGGCACCCTGGCCGGGACCCTAGCCTCGGCGGTCGTTGCGATCGCGATTTCCCCCTACCCGTTGCGGCTGCGCTGGGACGGCGCGATCGCTCGCGAGTACGTCGGTTTCTCTTGGCCGTTGCTGCTCAGTGCGGTGACCTCGTTGCTGATCGTGCAGGGTTCGTTGATCGTTGGAAACGCGGCGCTCGGCCTCGCCGCAGTCGGTGCGATCGGCCTCGCGGGGAACCTCGCGGGGTTCAGCAACCGGGTCGAAACGATGCTGCGTCGGACGATCTACCCGGCGGTTTGCGCGGTTCAAGACCGTCGCGAGCTGCTCGAGGAGGTTTTCGTCAAGGCGAACCGGATTGGCCTGATGTGGTCGGTCCCGTTTGCCGGCGGCTTAGTCCTGTTTTCCCCCGACCTAGTCAAGTTCGTCCTCGGCTCGAACTGGAGCCAGGCGACCGGGTTGTTGCAGGTGTTCGGGCCGATCTTCGCCTGCGGGACGATCGGTTCGAGCTGGCTCAGCTTCTATTCGGCGACCGGGGTGACCCGCCCTGCCGCCACCACGTCGGTGATCGGGGTGATCATCTTCTTTTTGGTCACCCTGCCGCTGATGCTGACGGTCGGGTTGGTCGGCTATGCGATTGGGATGTCGGTTGCGGCGTTGGTCGACTTGGCGCTGCGCCGCCACTATCTTCAGCAGATGTTCGTCGGCTTTGGTTTTAGTCGCCACGTAGCTCGGGTGGTGTTGCCGCTGATCACCCCGATCTTGTTTGTCTTGGTGGTGCGCTTCCTCAACTGGGGCGGCGAGCGCACTTCCGGCCTCGCGGCGCTCGAACTCGGCCTCTACCTGGTGGCGACCGTCGTCGCGACCTGGTTTTTCGAGCGTGCCCTGATCCGCGAGGTAATCGGGTACTTTCGTCGCGCTGTGGGCCGTCCTGAGACGCCGCTCGGCCCGGTTTCCGCCACCTCATAGGCCTCGCCTTGAACGATCGCCCCAATATCGTCCAGTTTGTCTTCGACGCCGCTCGACGCGATGCCTTCGAGCCCTATGGCGCCGCTCCCGGCAGCTCGCCGGTGGTCGCCGACCTGGCGGCGCGCGGGGTCGCGGTCGAGCACGCCTACGCCGCCGGATCGTGGACCGTCCCCTCACACGCCGCGATGTTGAGCGGCCGACTGCCGCGGCAAATCGGGCTCTCCCGCGCTCCGGGGGGGCATCCGCAGGGCTGCCGGGCGGTCCTCGAACAGCATCGCTCGAACCTCATCGCGGAGGCGCTTCGCGAGCACGGCTACGCGACCGCCGCGGTCTCAACCAACCTCTGGTTGTCGGAGCTGAGCGGCTTCTCGATCGGCTTCGAGCGCTGGCGCAGCATCGACTCGCAACGCCAGAGCGAGCTTGGCGCGAATCGGCCCCGCGCCCGGCTGCGTCGTGCCCGCGAGGCGATCAGCGCTGGTCGCGACGACGGCGCCGCCGCCGCGGGCAGGTGCTTTGCGGACTGGATCGATGAAGCCGCTGCCGAACGGGCTAGCGGTCCGGCGCGGCCGTTTTATTGGTTCGCCAACCTGGTCGAGGCGCACTCTCCGTATCTGCCGCCGCGACCGTATAACCCGCTCGGCCCGAGGGCGCGCCTGCTCGCCGCCGGCGAGGCCTCGCGCCACCTGACGATGGGTGAGATCTGGAAGGCGAGCCTCGGTGGCTACGACATCCCGGCCGCCGCGCTGGGGCGGATGCGAGCCCTCTACGCCGCCTCGATCCGCTACCTCGACGGCTGGCTCGGCGAGTTTGTATCTCGCCTCGATACTGCCGGGTTGCTCGAAGACACCCTGTTGATCATCTGCTCCGACCACGGCGAGAACTTCGGCGAGGACGGCCGGATGGGGCATTCGTTCTCGCTCGATGAGCGGCTGATCTCGGTGCCGCTGATTCTCGCCGGGCCCGGCGCGGCGCCACAACCCGGCGCCTTCAGCCTCGCCTCGTTGCCGCTCTTGATCGCCGCCGCGGCCGGGGTCGATCCGGAGCGCTGGGCGGACGGTCCGCCGCGCGACGGGATCGCTCGGGCCGAGTTTGATCCGCCGATTCCGACCGATCCGGAGCGGGTCGCTGCGGCGCTTCGCCAGTGGGGTCTCGGCGAGGAGGCCCAACGACTGCTCGCTCGATCGCTGCGTGCCGCGACCGACGGGGAGTGGAAGCTACTCCGTGAGGAGCCGGCCGGGAAGGGCGATCGTTATTACGAGTTGGCCGTCGACCGATTGGAGCAGCGCCCGCAGGTGCCCGGAGCGGTCCCGGCCGAGGTACGCGGGCGCCTCGAGGCGGCGCTTGCCAAAGATGCGCCGCAAGCGCAGGTTGTGCGGTCGCCGAACCCCCCGGCCGAGATCGACGACGCCGAGCGGGCCGATCTGGAAGCCCGGATGCGTCTATTGGGCTATCTGTGACATCGGCGACCCGTTGCCGGGCCACGAGGGGCCGGTTCGATCAGGAGCCTGCCGCCTGCGGTCCGACCCGCGGCCGCGCGTAGACGATCGCGTGGGGATCCCCGCGCCAGGCTCGCATCGTCTCGACTCGGCCGATCTGCGAGCGGAACGAACGCGGCCGTAGGATCGGCTTCGGGTGGCCAGCCCCCGGCGGCATCCGAAGCCGAACCGGCGGCGATATCGTCTCGAACCCGGCGGCCTCGACCATTCGAACCAGCCCGGCAAGGTTCGGTTTCCACCACCACGGTCGTCCCCGCCCGTCAAGGTGGGCGACCGCGCGTTTGCGGAAGACCGCGGTCATCGCGGCGTCGATTGCATCACACACGATCAGCGTCCCCGAGCAGACTCCGCAGACCCGTTCGAGCGCCAGTACCGGATCGCGCAGATGCAGAAGCAAGCTGCCGAGGTAGATGTGGTCGAACTGGCCGATCTCGTCGGGGTCGAGCTCGTAGACGCTGAGCGGGCGACGCTGCACCGCTGAACCGAGTTCGCGACTTGTCAGCTCGAAACCGACTCCGCCGGCCTTACGCGCGTTGATTGCGGTGATGACGGCGTCGTCGCTGCCCGCGGGCCAGTCCCACCGGCTCGGGTCGAGGACATCGATCGCGACTACTTCTTCGGCCCCGCGGCGTTCCATTTCAAAGGCCCAGAAGCCGTCGAAGGTGCCAACGTCGAGGCAGCGCTTGCCGACGAGCGAGCCAGGAAGCGGAACCAATTCGATGATGCCGCGGAGGTCAAACCATCCCGGCGTCTCGATCCCAGGGCGAAGCTCGAGCGTGTGGTACCACGGGTGTGCCGCGATTTCAGCTCGGAGCTGATCATCGCCGACCCGGTCGCTCACCTCGCAAATGCTACCAGCGCCGCGCGGCGCCCGTGCGCTCGCAAACCCGGGCTCGCCGCCGGGCGGAGCGCGATCGCTCGCCGCCACTATCCTCACCGGCTGTGTCGAGGATTGACATCCAGACGGGGTTCGACGCGGACCGTGAGCAGGCCGAACTCGCAGCCTATCTTGGCGAAAGCTACCGCCACGAGTTGCTGCAGCAGTACGAGCTGACGCTGCAGCGGGAACTGGACGGGTTCGAGGGCACCGAGGCCGACTTTTATCGCCGCTCCTGCGGATACCTCTACAACCTGACGGCCTTCGCGATGACCGGCACGAAGCTGCCCTATCTGGCCGAGTTGACTCGCCTGGTCGAGCCCGGCGCGCGGATTCTCGATTACGGATGCGGGATTGGCTCCGACGGTTTGCTTTTGCTCGAGGCTGGTTACCGGGTCGAGTTCGCCGACTTCGCAAACCCGAGCCTCGCATACCTCCGCTGGCGTCTCGAACGGCGCGGTCTCGATGCGCCGATTCACGATCTCGACCTCGACGTTCCGGCCGGCTTCGACGCTGCCTTCGCCTTTGACGTGATCGAGCACGTCGAGGATCCGCTTGCGTTCCTCGCAGAACTCGAGGCGCGCGCCGGCCTCATCGTCGTCAATCTGCTCGAGCCCGAGCCCGGCGAGACGGCGCTGCACCACGAGCTCCCGATCGGTCGGATTGGGGCTCGCGCCGCCGCGATGGGGCTGGCGTCGTACACGATCCTCCACGGTCGCTCGCATTTGGTCGCCTATTCGCCCGGTTCTCAGGGGCCAGTCGCTCGTCTACGGAGCAAGGCACTTATCGCCGCGGCGCGGGCAGGTCGGCGGCCAGGGCGGTGGCGGGGTGTTCGCTAGGGTTCCGTCGGCGTTGACGAATTTCGTCCCGACTCAACCTGGAAGCACCGAACCGATCGGCGAATCCGCCCCCCATCTCGTCACCAGGAGCCGATTCGCGCCCACCCCCGGGGCTCCACCCGGCGCGTGTCCACCGATCGTCCCCCGCCTTGGCCTGGAAAGCGGACTCACTCGCCCGGCTCGGTGGATCCACGCTCAAGAACCCCCGGCGGCTTCGACGGAAGTCTTCCGCTCGATTCGGCGCGGAGTCCGGCAGGTTGCCCTCGGCGCCGAGGTGGCGGTCGATTGAGTGGGCCGCTAAACCGGGTCCGGCGGCTGTCGCGCAAGATCGGCTATCGCCTCGGTCCGCGGCTGATGTCGGCGCTTCGCAAGCGTTGGGTGTTGTTCCGCCACCCACACGCGACAATCATTTTTGAGGGGCCGGTCTACCTCGGGCCCGGCTTTAGCCTTCACATTCCCGACAACGGAACCTTCATCGTCGGTCCCGGGGTCGAGTTTCGCCGCAACTTTCGCGCCGAAATCCACGGTGAAGGGGTGATCCGGATCGGCGGGGCCTGCTCGTTTACCTACGACGCCATCGTCAGCTGCGCGACCAAGGTCGAGATCGGCGAGCGCTGCCTGCTGAGTCACGCGTTCTATCTGGCTGACGGGAACCATCGCTTTCGCGATTTCGAGGTCCCAGTCCTTCAGCAGGGATACAACTTCCGCGAGATCTCAATCGGCGACGATGTCGTCGTCTTGTCGAAGTGCACGGTCACGAACAGCATCGGCACCAGGTCGGTGATCGGCGCCAACTCGATGGTGGCTCACGAGATTCCGCCTTACTGCCTCGCGGGCGGGGTGCCGGCGAGGGTGATCGAGTACTTCGGACCGCCCGGTCAGGAGCCCGGCCAGTCGGTTGCTGGCTCGAGTTCGTAAGGCGCGGCTCCTTCGCCGGCCGCGGCCCGCTCGCCCCACGCCTCGAGGAACGCCGGAGCGATCGCCTGGCGGTAGTAGAGGTCGGCGCTCCTCCATACATACGGCCCCAGCAACGGCATCGAGCGGGGGATCCGCTTGATTAGCGCCCGTCCTCGCCCTCGGGCCGGCGCCCGTCCGGCCGCATCCGAGAAGAGGTCGTGGAAGTACGGCCGCAACTCAGGGTGTAGTCGGACGAATACTCGTTCAACTTCGGCAAGCCGACGGGAGCGGCGGCGCCAGAATTCGAAATCGACCTCGCGCAGATGCTCGATCTCGGCGGCCCGGTTGTAGAGGACCTGAAGCCCGAGCCGGCTGGCGCGGTAGGCGAAGTCGAGATCCTCGTAGAGGTATGGGAGCCGCTCCTCGTCAAATCCGTCGAGCCGGACCAGCAGGTCGCGCTTGACGGAGACGTTGGCGCCGTAAAAACGGCCCCAACCCGCCTCGATTCCCTCGATCGCGGGGTAGTCGAATTGGATTCCGTGATCGAGCCAGTGCATGAACGCGCTGACCCGGACCTCGCGCGCCCAACGCACGTGTCCGAGCACCGCGACCTCGGGCTCCGGCCATCGCCGGTGCCATTCGAGGTGCTCGGTGACGAGCCGAGGAGAGGGGATCGTGTCGTTGTCAGTGAAGAGGACCAGCGGCGCCGCCGCGACCTTCCAGCCGGCGTTTCGGTTCGCGGACAGGCCTCGGATCGCGCCGCGGACGAGACGGGCTGGGTAGGGGCGATTTGCCAGTAGGGCCTCGACCCGAGCGGGCTCGGGGTCGCCACGGTCGAGCGCGACGATTACCTCGAACTTGCCGCCTTCCCCGACCTGGTCGTCGTACCCGTCGAGGACCCGCTCGAGCCCCCGGTAGTTCGCCAGCGTCGAGATGATGACGCTGAGGTCGATGTCAGACAACCGCGGCCTCGGTCGCACCGACAATTCGGTGGTCGGTCGGGTCGATCTGGGCTGCCGACTCGCAACGAGATGTTCGAAACGCAATATTCTCGGCGCGGACTGGCCGAGCGGGCGCTCGAGGCCGACCTGCCGGGGGTTTGAACCTCGATCCACCGATCCGGACGGCGAATCGCCGCGCCATTCCGGCGCTGGGAGCCAATTCGAGACCACCCACGGGGCACCACCCCGCGGGTGTCCGCAAATCGACCACCAGCTTGGCCTGGCACGCGGATTCACTCGACCGGCTCGGCGGACCGAGGTTGAAGGGCGCCATTTGCGGATTGTAGATCGCGTTAAGTGCTCGCGCAAGAAAATGTGCGGCTTTACGCGGCCGGTTACCATCACGGATGCGGCGCCGCCGCGAGCCCGCAGTAGCGCTGCTATTCCGACCTCACGCCGCCGCCGCCCGGCTCGATCCTCGACCGCCTAAATCGAGCACTTATTCTCGCGCGGCCCTAATCAGGGGTGATGCGCCGCGAGTTGCCAGGGGTGATGCGCCGCGAGTTGCGACGATGCAGCGATGCGGCGTCGCGGCTCACCCCGGTTCTTGGCGAGTTCCGAGGTTGCCGAATACGGGCGGGCGACCGGGGTGCTTGGGCTCGGGGTCGGGCTGTTCGGCATCCTCGTCTACGTTTTTTTCGCGCTTTGCTCGCGCACCCTGCCAACCGGACAGTACGGCGAGATCGTGCTCGCCTGGTCGGCTGCCTACGTGATCGCGATGAGCGGCTTTCGTCCGGTCGAGCTTTTGCTGAGTCGCTCGGTAACCGCCGCTCGCGCCCGCGGCGAGCCGATCGGCGAGGCGCTTCGAGCGGGGCTTCGGGTCGGTGCGATCACCCTCGCGGTTGTCGCCTTGCTCGCCCTGGCGGCGGCGGTTGGGCTGGCAGGCCCGCTGTTCGACGGTGATTACTTTCTTTGCGGCGCCGCCTACGCGACCGTGCTAGCGGCCGCGATCGGCTTCATCTGCCGCGGTGTGCTGGTCGGCGAGGGACGCTTTTTCGCCTATTCAACGGTCCTCGTGATCGAAGGAATTGCGCGGATCATCCCGGTCGGGTGCGTTGCGGTCGGGGTCGGCGGGGAGCGGCTGGCGGTGTTGGCGCTGCCGATCGGCCCGACGGTAGGGCTGATCGCGACGGTCTGGATCCTCGTTGGCCGGCGCAGGGCACCAAGCGCGGCGGCGTCCGCGCCGGCCTTCGGCGGGCCGGGGCCGGTCGATCGAGCGGGGTCGGTCGGTTCGACCGCCGCGCTGGGGGCCGGTTCGATCTTCGCTTCGGGACTGTTTGCCCTGACCCTTGCCGAGCAGGTGCTGGTCAACGCCGGGCCGATCCTGGTCGGGGTCCGCGACGGCGCGGCGGCAGCTGGGCTTGCCTTCAACATTCTGATCCTCGGTCGCGCCCCGATAGTCGTCTTCCAGGCGGTCGGCCTGAGCCTGATGCCGCACCTGACTCGGCTCGGCGCGGCCGGGCGCTCCTCGCGCGAGATCGATCGCTCGCTCCGGCTGACCTTGGTCGGGGTACTCGGCTTCACCGCCTTTTTGGGGGCGATCGTAGCCGTCGCCGGTCCCGAGCTGATGCAGGTCGCGCTCGGCGCCGGCCACACCTATCGGCGCCTTGATCTGCTGATCGTGGTCGTCGGGATGGGCCTTTATCTGACCGCCTCGACGATCAACCAAGCGGCGATCGCGGGTGGCCGCGTGACAGCGCCGGCGCTCGCCTGGCTGGCCGGAGCGGCCGGGTTCTGCGGTTGCGTCGCCGTGGCGCCGTTCGACCCGCTACGGGCGCTCGTCTTCGGCTTCGCCGCCACCGGCGGGTTCCTGGCCATGCTCAGCGCGCTGCTGCACCGCCGGGCGACCGCCGCCAGCCGCCGCCGTCAGTCGAGTCGGTGATAGATCAGCTCGGCGACAAGGCCCGCCTCGAGGCGGACGAAGATCGCCCGATGGACGGCGGCGCCCTCGACCCGGCAGGTCATGATCGCGCCGGACCAGGGGAGGCCGGGGCAGGGGACGGTGTCGATCTGGGGGGCGGTCAGGGTCGGGTCGTCTGCGAGCAAGGCGACGAAGTCGGCGGCCGCGTGACCGCCGAGCAGGCGACAGTCAGCGGTCGCGCCGCGGTGCTCGATCGCGGCGCCGGGGGCGAGGATCGCGCCCAGCTTGTCGGCGCGACCCTGGCGGAGCGCGGCCACCGCCTGGTCGAGCAGGTGCTGTCCCAGCAGCGGACCGGGGTGCCCTGGCGCGGGCGCCGCGGGCGCCGAATCGCGACCGAGCCGACCGGGGAGGCGTCGTTTGGGGCGGCGGGGCGTCGGTAACTCCTCGGGGTAGCCGAGCCGATGTCGCAGATCGCCCGCGACCGCCTCGAACTCGGCCAGCGCCGCCGCGTCGAGGCCGCCGGCGCCGCTTGAGGGCGAGGGTGAGGTGCCGAGGTTGCGCTGCAGGGTTGCCTCGGCGAGCGCCGCCTCGAGCTCGGCCCCGGCTGCCTTGCCTCCGACCCCGAGCCAGTCAAAGATCGCGGCGACCTGTTGCCGCGGTTCGGCGCTAAGCGCTTCGAAGCGGACCTCGCGGTAGCGCTCGGCTCCGAGGACGGCGCCGCTTTGCAACCCCGCTTCGACCGAGCGGCGCCATTCCGCGGCGGCGTCGCCGACCGCCCGCGGACCCCAGCTTTGGCGCAGCAGCGATTGAACCACCTGTCGCCCGTCGCGAATGATGTGGATCACCCGGGCCTCGGGGTAGATCTCGCAAAGCAGCTCGATCACCTCGACGTGGCCCGCTGTCCGCTCTGCCAAGTAGCGACAATCACCTGCAAACGGAGCAAAAACGGCATCGCAAAGCTGGCCCGCAGCGGCGACCAGGCTGGCCCTCTCGACATGCAGCTTGCCGACCACCTGTGAGCCCTGAAGGCCGTGTTGGAAGCGGTCGAACAGCGGCGCCAGGCCGTCCGAAAAAAGGTGGGTCTCGGCTGGAATCGAGGCGATCTCGCTGTGGGCGGTAACGATCCGTTGCAGCCAATGGGTACCGCTGCGACGAGCGCCGACGTTGAAGATCAGCCTGACCGGGCCGGTCTCGGCGCTCACTCGGCGAACCGCCTCATTGCCGGTCGGTCAGCTCGCTGACGATGTAGAGCGGGCGCGCCTTCACCTCGTCGTAGACCCGGCCCAGGTACTCGCCGATAATCCCGACCGTGATCAACTGGATGCCGCCGAGCAGTAGGACAGCGAGCAAAACCGTTGTGATCCCGGGGACGAACTGCCCCGCCAGCTTGAGGCCGATCGCGATCGGAATCGCGAGGAAGGCGAGGATCGAGAATACGAACCCGAGCAGGGTCGCGAGTTGCAGCGGCAGGTGCGAGAACGACGAGATCGCGTCGAACGAGAAGCGAATCATCCGTCGCGGCGTGAATTTGGTCTCGCCGGCAAACCGCGGCTCGCGATCGAACTCGATGGCGCGTTGATCGAAGCCGATCCAGGCTGACATGCCGCGGAGAAAGCGACTGCGTTCGTGCATCGAGCTCAGCGCCTCCAAAGCGCGCCGGTCGTAAAGGCGGTAGTCACCGGTCTGCTCGCTCAGGTCGATCCCGGAGAGGCGTCCGAAAGCGCCGTAAAAACCCGACGCGGTGGCGAGCTTGATTCGCGACTCACCGGCTCGGCTGCGACGGGTTGCGCTGACGATTTCACCGCCGCGGCGCCACTCCTCGAGCAGCTCGCCGATCAGCTCCGGCGGGTCTTGCAGATCGGCGTCCATCGTTACGATTACGGCTCCATCAGCGGCTTCCAGTCCTGCTGTCAGCGCCGCTTGATGGCCAAAGTTGCGCGACAAAAGCACCCCGCGGACGCGGCTATCCGCCGCCGCCAGATCGCGCAACGCCTGGCGAGTCCCGTCGCTGGAACCGTCGTCGACGCAGATCATCTCGAAGCCGCAAAGCGGCTCCAGCGCGGCGACGCAGCGGGCGTGCAGTTCGGCCAGGACCTCGATCTCGTTGTAGAGCGGCACGACCAGCGACAGGAGGGCCGGGATCGGCCGGATCGGATCGGGCTGCGAAGCGCTCATCGGCGTCGATCATAGGTCTTGGGAGGGTCGAATCGAGGCGTCGATTCGAGTCACGATCGGGGCCCTTTTTGGGGCGGCCGCATGAACATGCGGGTCCAACGTCCCGCGACACTGTTAGATTGCCGCCGGTCACTAATCGTTTGGGTTTGAAAGGAGAACCACATGACCAAGTCAGAATTCGTCGAGCGGGTTGCTGAAGATGGGCGAATCGGCAACAAGAAGCTTGCGGCGGAGGCCGTCGACGCCGTGATCGATGCGATCACCGCGGCCCTCCAGGGGGGCGAGGATGTCGCGTTTACCGGCTTCGGCAAGTTCAGCGTCAACGAGCGCGGTCCGCGCCAGGGCGTGAACCCGCGAACCGGCGAGCGAATCACGATCGCCGGTGGCAAGGTGCCGAAGTTCGCCGCGGGCGCGGGGCTCAAGGCTGCCGTCAAGTAGCGAGAACCCCGGCGAGCGTCGGGGCTTCGCAGACCGGCTGGCGGCGCTCGTCGAGCGTCGGCGCAGCCAGGTTTGTCTCGGCCTGGATCCTGATCCGGGCGACCTCACCGGCCTCACCCGTTCCTCGACCGAGGAGCGGGTGGCGCTGGCTGAGCGGATCGTCGAGTCCTCACGGGTCTTGATCGAGCAGACCGCCGAGCAGTGCGTCGCGGTGAAGCCGCAACTCGCCTGCTTCGAGCGGCTCGGTTGGCCCGGCTGGCGCGCCCTCGAGCAGATTGCCGAGATCGCCCGTCGGGCCGACCTCTTGGTGATTGCCGACGGCAAGCGCGGCGATGTCCCGCACACCGCAGCCGTCTACGCCGAGGCAATGTTCGGCCCCGCCGGCGGCCTCGCCGCCGACGCCTGCACCTTGAACCCGCTGCTCGGCGGGGATTCGATCGGCCCGTTCGTCGCGGCCGCCAACTCGACCGGGGCGGGCCTGTTTTTGCTGGCTCGAACCTCGAACCCCGGCGCGGTCGACTTCCTCGATGCCCCGATCGCGGGGGAGGGCGGGCTGCTCCACGATCGGATTGCGGCCTGGATTGGCCGCTCGGCGGCGGCGCTGCGCGGCGAGTGCGGTCTCAGCGGCCTCGGCGCCGTGGTCGGCGCGACCCATCCCGAGTTCATCGCCGGGCTTCGCGCCGCGATGCCCGATTCGATCTTCCTCCTTCCCGGCGTCGGCGCCCAGGGTGGTGACCCGAGCGAGTTGCAAAGCGCCCTGGCCGCTCACCCGGCGAGCGTTTTGGTTCCAGCCTCGCGCTCGATCGCTTCGGCGCCCGATCCGGGTGCCGCCGCCGCCGAACTGCGCCGCACCCTGGCCCGGCTCAGCGGCCTTTAACCTCGATCAACCGATCCGGACGGCGAATCCGCCCCCCATCCCGGCGCCCGGGAGCCGATTCGCGCCCACCCCCGGGGCCCCACCCCGCGGGTGTTCACCAATCGACCCCCGACTTGGCCTGGAAAGCGGATTCACTCGGCCGGTTCGATGGATCCAGGCTTAGCAGCCGCCGCGGCGTGAACGACGACGTGCGGCACTCCGCCTGGGGCGGCCCGAAAACGCATTTTGAAGGTGCGATGGCGCCGCACTGACTCGAACCCGGCGCAGCGGACCATCGCCTCCCAGGTCCGGGTCGTCGGTACCCACCAGACGCTCCACGGGCTCTCGCCGCGAAACTCGGCGCCGCCACCGGGTCGGCGAAACAGGCCGAAGCTCTTCGCGTACTCCTCGCACAGGATCAGCTCGCCTCGGCACAGCTCCGCCATCCGCTCGAGCGCCAGCATCGGGTCGCGCAGGTGGATCAGGACGGAGCCGCAGAAGACCAGATCGAAGCGACCGCCGAGCGCTTCGGGGTTGGCGTCGTAAATCGACATCCCGACTCGTTTGACCGAGCTGCCGCGTGCCTGGGCGAGCAGCGCGAAGGCTCCTCCACGCTGTCGATCCTCGCTCGGTCGCAACCGGGGCGGCCAGTCGAGCTGCTGGATCCGGTCGATGTCGATCGCGGTCACATCGGCGCCGCGCCGTTCCAGCTCAAAAGCCCAAAAGCCCTCGAATGTCCCGACCTCCAAGACCCGCATCCCGCTCAGGTCCTGCGGGATCCCGTAGTGATCGACGTAGCCGCGCAGGTCGAACATCCCCGGGGTCACGATCCCCGGTGCCAGCTCCTGGGTGTGGTACCAGTCGAACTCCTCGAAGCGCGCTCGTAACTCGGCGATCGCGGCGGCGGCGGCGTTGGCGCGGTCGCCGGGTGGGGGCTCGGCTGCGCTCACGGTCGGGCAGGATGGCACGCTCTCAGCCACGGCGGCTCTCCGCTGTCCCACAGCGCGTTCAGCTCGATCGCGTCTTTGTAGGTATCCATGCACTCCCAAAAACCGCGATGGCGGTAGCCGCGCAGCGCCCGCGAACTCGCCAGCGCCTCAAACGGTGCCCGCTCGAGGATCGAATCCTCGGCGAGCTGCTCGAAGACCTCCGGCTCGAAGCAGAAGAAGCCTCCGTTTACCCAGGTCTCGAGCATCGGCTTTTCGTCGAACGACTCGACCAGCTCGTCGGCGGCCAGGTTGACCACCCCGAATTGGCTGCGCGGCCGCACCACCGTCATCGTCGCCGTCACTCCGCCGCCGCGATGAAACTCCCAAACGTCGCGCAGATCGACATCGCTCAGTCCGTCGGCGTAGGTGCAGCAGAAGGTCGTGTCGATCAGCTCCCGGGCGCGCTTGACCCGGCCTCCGGTCGGGGTGTCGATCCCGGTGTCCAGGCAACTGACCGTGGCGTCGTCGGGCCACTCCTCGGCCGTCGCGAAGCGCTCGATTTGGTCGCCCAGGTAGCCGGTCAAGAGGGTGAAGCGCCGGAAGCCATGCGCCATGTAGAGGGTCAGGACGTGCCACAGGATCGGGCGACCACCGATCTCGACCAGCGCCTTCGGAATCTCGTGGGT